>DJAA01000046.1:0-1253 GCA_002428085.1 Sulfurimonas sp. UBA6014
AATTTGCACATGCCAAGCTTTTGGCTCTTTTGGATGTGAGGTTTCAACCTCACCTATGCAGCTTTAACGACGAAACGGTACGACTCAAGTCGTACTCCCAAAAGAGCAAAAAACATTTCCACATGCCGGTCTTACGCTAAAGTTTGCTCTACTTCTACGCTATCTCTGCCTTTTTCTTTTGCCCTATACAAAGCTTNNTACCATAGTTTTTTCATCATCGCCTACGTGGTAAGAACTCACTCCGAAACTTGCGGTTTTGTGTCCTATAAATGAAAATTTAAAAGAAGATATAGCCGCTCTTAATTTTTGAGATAACTCAGTTGCACCCTCAAGGTCTGTGTCTGAAGATAAGATTAAAAACTCTTCCCCTCCCCATCTGCCGACAATATCTGTTTCTCTTATATTATTTTTTATAATAGTTGCAAACTCTTTTAAAACATCATCACCCGCTTGGTGTCCCCATGTGTCGTTGACAAGCTTGAAGTAGTCAATATCGAGCATGATTATAGAAAAAGAAGTATTGTATCTTCTCGCAGAAGCTAGTTTCATAGAAAAAATTTCATCTAACTTGAGGCGATTGTAAAGTTGTGTAAGTTTATCTGTGACAGAGAGTTCCTCAATGCGCTTTTTGTCTGTAATATCATGGCAAATTGTTGTGTAGCCGATAACGTCACCCTCTTCATTGTTGACTAAAGTGATAGTTGCATCTACCCAGTAATCCAAACCGTTTTTATCCCTATTTTTGATTTCACCTTGCCATATATTGCCCAATCGCACAGTTGCCAAAAGTTCTTCGCAAATTACTTGTGGTATATCTTCAGCTCTAAGACTATTCAGACTTTTGCCCAAAAGTTCATTTTTACTATAGCCTGAAACAGTGCAAAATGCCTCTGAAACTTCAAGTATATTTCCATGCAAATCAATTGTTGAAGATATAACATTTTTATCAACAATAGCCATATACTCTTTGAGTTTCAATTGTACATGTTTACGCTCTGAAACGTCACTATGTGAGCCAACCATTCTTGCCGGACTTCCATCTGCATTGCGACTTACTATCATCCCTCTGTCAAGTATCCATTTAAAAGAACCGTCTTTGCATTTTATTCTATGTTCATTCTTATAGAATTCGCTTTTTCCTTCCATATGTACCGTAATATCTCTATAAACCTGCTCTAAATCTTGGGGATGTACTCTGCTTTTCCACTCCTCTAAAGTACTTGTTATCTCATTGTCTTCAAACCCTAGCATCT
>DJAA01000046.1:1321-3774 GCA_002428085.1 Sulfurimonas sp. UBA6014
TCGGAGGCATGGAGTTTTTGAGTCGCTTTTGTTGCAATTTTCAGCGCATTTTCTTTCGTCTTGATGAGTGAATTGAATAATAAAGTAAGCAATAAAGTAAAAATCAAAATAAAACTTGGAATAAAAAAAATAATGTACATATTTTCACTTTGCCAAAAATTATTTGTTTTAAACACAAGTGTCCAAGTGCGCTCATTCAGTGAAATAGTCATCGTTTTGTACACTGTTTGGAATTCTTTATGCATATGGGTGCTGTAAAGAATATTTTCTTTGCTGGTGCGGTTACCGTCATAAATTTCAAAATCCATGCTAGTAAGCATTGTTCCTAAAATGCCTTCCATAAGGTCATTTGCACGAAATGGAGCATAAACAAAACCTTGAATTTGCGAAACTCTCTCTTGGGGAGTCTCTAGCTTAGCATTTTTCTTGTAGATGGGCAAATACATCAAAAACCCCGCCTGAATATCTTTGTCATATTCTTGCTTGAGGCGTACTTTGCCACTGAGTGTGGTTTTACCGGTTTGCATAGCCAGAAGCATCGCTTGTGCGCGTACTTTCTCAGAGTACATATCGTAGCCAAAGGCTCTTTTGTTGCGTTCATTAAAGGGTTCTAAATAGATTATAGAAGTGTATATTTCCCTTTTTCCCTCTGGTTTTATAGCGTAATCAGCAAAGCCTTCTTTTCGTATGCGCTCTTCATGCTTTTGCTTATTTTCGGGCAAAACCACTTCACAGTAACCAAATCCCTGAATTCCCTTAAAATTTTCACTCAGCTTATGTTCTTTGACAAACATCGCCCATTCATCGCGATTGATACTCTTTGAAGCTTTTACGAAGCCAACACCGCCTCTGAGGGCTTGTTCGTATGTAGCCATACGACCTTTTATGTGAAAAACTATTTCACTACTAGTGGACTCCAGTCGCAACTGCTCTTTTGCCTCATAAAACTGATAAGAAAGNNTCCAAAAAAGCCCGCTCACTACCACAAGAGAGGGCAAAAATTTATAAAAACTGATATTGCGTGACATATTTAGTAATTGCGTCATATTAAAACCTTTGATTGCAATATCTCGTATTGCATCCAGTATACTCCAACCAAACATAATTCTAAGGCATAGCTTAGGTAATTATTAAAAAACAAAAAAACAACAATAGTCTTCAAGAGCTTTTTTTTCTTCTGCGGAATCAGGTAGAGCATGATTNNCCTGACCCCTTATTCCAGTAAAAACTTAGCTATAGTTACATTCGAACTTGAGGATAAGAAGTAAGTTGTGAGGGAAAGACCATGAATAAACCAACGCCTGATTCAAAAAATCTCTTAGCGCTCAATAAGCCTAAGGGTTATGTGGTTACACGATCTGATGAACTGGGGCGAAAAACTGTTTATGATCTTTTGCCCGATTGGGCTTTTCATGAGGGATGGATGCCCATTGGGCGCCTTGATTTAGAATCTAAAGGGCTTTTGCTCTTCACAACCAACGGTAAAATCGGCGATGCATTGACCAAACCTGGCAATTGCACCAAGGTCTATGAAATTTGGGTCAGAGGTCATGTAACAAATGAACATATTGCGCAAGCCATGAGGGGAGTGCAGAGCCCACAAGGTTTATTGAAGGCTCTTGAAGTTCAAAAGATAACCATTGGTGGCGCAAAAACAAAACTTAAGGTTGTGATTGACGAGGGGAAAAATCGCCACATCCGCCGTCTTTTTGGAGCGCTAAAAGANNCGCTTTAAAAGGGGTAGAAACGCCACAAGGTCTACTTAAAGCACTTGAAGTCAAAAAAGTTGGCATGGGTGGTGCAAAAACAAAACTCAATGTTGTCATTGATGAGGGCAAAAATCGGCACATCCGTCGGCTTTTTGGAGCGCTAAAAGACCCAAAATTTGGGACACCCTTAAAAGTTTTAGAGTTGAGCCGAATCAGCATCGGCAGCTTTAAGCTCAACCTCGAAATCGGTCAGTGGCGTTACCTTACCCTACCAGAAGAGAAAATGCTCATTAAAAATTTTGATTAGAAAGAAGGGTTATCTTTTTTTTGGAGGTACCCTAATAAAACTCTCTTCTACAAGCTTCTCTTTTCCTCATACTTTGAAACTATAAAAATAGCTGCAATTTTGAGCACAACAGGCAAAAGACCGTACAAAAGCGAGAGGACGAACAAAGACTCTGGGCTTGGCTCTTTTGGGTTAAAGTCAAACAAACCAAGAAGTGCGAAACTGACTCCCACGGCAAACGCTAAAGAGAGTTTTACTAGCATCGCGAAAAAACCAAAAAGTGTTCCGCCGAGTTGTGCATTATTTTGGGATGATTTTTGTGCTATGTCGGCTTGCATGGAAGCCGGAAGTGCCATGTCTGCGCCGAGACTTAAGCCTGAGAGAAGGCTTATAAGGGTAAAAGCCACCAAATCGCCCTCGCCCAAAAATGGGACAAAAGAGAAGAAAAAAGCGGCACT
>DJAA01000046.1:3864-6372 GCA_002428085.1 Sulfurimonas sp. UBA6014
CAGGGGATTGTATGACAAGATTGACGTAAAACAAAAAGAGCGTTGCGGGGAGTGCATTTGCAAAATTGTTGAGAAAAAAACTTATAAAAAGATGTTTTGAGACTCCTAGTTGAACTCTTAACTCTTGAAGCATTTGCGTGAAACTAAGCAGAGAATTTTTTATCTGTTGATGGTTTATTTTGAGTAAAAAAACAGCTATCGTCAAGGGAAGAACAAAGAGGATGGTGTTAAACATAACAAGAAGTGCGCCCTTTGCATCGTCTGCCACATAAAAAATGTAGGGCAAAAGCAGTGCCACAAGAACACCGCTAATGTTTGAGAGCTCCCGTGCCGTAGAATACTGCGTGTTTTGATGGTAGTTTTCCCCCAAATCTGCACCGAGTGCAAAATAGGGAATGCTGAGCATACTCCATCCAAAATAGACTAAAACAGAAAAAACAAAAAGCCACAAATAACCCGCATTTGAAGCGGGATGTGTCATAAAATAAAAAGAGATAAGCAAAACAAGCGCACCCAAAAACATGAGCTTTTGACGCGAAAAATATCTGTCGCTCACATAACCGATGAGCGGGTCAAACAAAACATCTAAAAATCTTGCAAGAAATAAAATCACGCCCACCCAAAACATACCAAGCCCAACATCTTGCGCATAAAAAGTAGGCAAATAGACATACAAAGGGAGTCCAAGAAGGGCTATAGCAAAGGCAGGAAGTGCGTAGTAAAAAACTGCTTTATACTCTTTAAACACGGATTTTTCTTTTTATCAAACGTAGCACGGCGCCCAAGAGAGGGATTTTTTCATACACGTTTTGTGCCGCATCCCAGTAATCAACATGGCTTAAAACTTTCCCGTTTTTACTAAACTCTACTCGGGAGATGCCTATAAAAAAGCTCTCATCGGCATCTTTTGAGAGTCTATACGCAAAGCTCCACCGCAAATAAGCAACTTTTGCTTCACAAACTATCTCTTGGACTTTAAACCTTGGTTCATGGAGTGTTGTGTACATGTGCTCAAAAATTTTGTAGATGGCGTCTAGGCCGTGGGCTTTTTGAAAAGGGTCTTCAAAAAAAGAGTGTTTATCGAAAAAAAGTGCATATTTTTCTTGTTTGTCTTGGCTTTTTAAGTTTTCAAAAAAGGAAGCATATTCCTGCGCTCTTGCCAACATTACAGAGCCTTTTTCGTAAGAGCCAAAGAGACTCTGTAAGGGAGCATTTTTAAAAGATTTAAAAATGAGGTGAGCAAAAATGGAAAACGAATCTCAAAGCGGTAAGGCTTTTGGAGTGCCTCAAATATTTTTTGTGCCGCTTCGCTTGGCTCAAGAAGTTGTGGCATAGTAAAGGTATTTTTTGCCGTGAGTCTTGTTTTGACAAAACCGTGGTTTATCACCTGAACTTGGATATTTTTTGCCATGAGTTCTGGCTGGATAGACTCGCAAAAGTTTAAAAGTGCCGCTTTTGGCGCACTATATCCGCCTCCATATGGCAAACCAAAATAACTTGAGATACTCACATTAAAAACAAAACGCCCCTCTTTTTGCAAAATGAACAAAGGGGTAAGTGCAGTGATCAGACGCAGAGCTCCCATGTAGTTGATTTGGTTCATGTTTTCAAAATGCTCAAGATTCCATTCATGGAGTCTCATACTCTCATACGCACCCGCATTATAGATACACATCTCTACGCCACTGAACATTTGCCAAGCTTCATGCACTGCACTCTGAACACTTTTTGTAGATGCGACATCCATATCTAAAAGCCTTAAAGTTTTTGGATATTGGCTACACAACTCTTTGAGCTCTTGCGTGTTGCTTGTGGCTCTTGCACTTGCTATGACATGTGTTTCACAAGTGAGATAGTGCTTCACAAGAGAGAGCCCTATTCCGCTGCTGCCACCGATTATCCAGATTTTTTGTGGTTGTTTCATATCTTTATCACGGTGTCGCGTTGTATTTGTTGTGGATTTTTTGAGGTTGTTTCATACGTCCCTTTTCCCATAAAAAGAGTTGGCGCAATATCTTTTTCTTGTTTGTTCAAGATAATATTGACATCTGCAATAAAAAGATCATGGTCACCATAGTTAAGTATATCGATAACACGGCATTCATAAATCATATATGCCTCTTCTATAAGCTTGGTCTTGATTATTGTAGCATCTTTTTTACTAAGCCTGCTCTCTTTAAATTTATCTCTATTTTGACCGTGCGTCTCACCTGTTCTATGATATGCATACACATAAGAGTAGTCTAAAAAATTGAGTGCAAATTNNGCAGTAATTCATAACTGTAATTTTCATCACGGACGCAAATAGCGTAACGAAAAGGTTCTTTTGAGATTGGCATATGCCATGAAAGGGGCATAATATTTTCCATGCACGTGAGCAAAACAGTTGGTCTAGGCTGTGCATGACAGCTTGCATCTAATTTTGTAGTTGATGTAAACATGGGTGTATTCCTGAAATATAATATCTAAAATAAAAATAACTTTTATAGATTGCTTCGTTCCTCGCAA
>DJAA01000046.1:6419-10333 GCA_002428085.1 Sulfurimonas sp. UBA6014
TGTCGTCATTGCAAGGAACGAAGCATTTTACATTGTCGTCATTGCGAGGAACGAAGCATTTTACATTGTCGTCATTGCGAGGAACGAAGCAATCTAAATCTGTAATAAACTATTTTATAATCTTTTCAACGACATTTGTAGACTCGTTCTGTCGTTTCATTACCAAGGTCCTTGAAATCGTTGTGGTTTGTGCTCACACTTTTTAAGATGTTTTGTTTTTCGTCCCTGCATTCTCTCTCGCCACATTTTAAAACTGCTTTTTTTCATCAGTTTTCGCATCATCTTTATGACCTGATTTTCGGTATATCCGTACTGCTCTTTTATGGTGTCAAAGGTCGTTCTGTCCTGCCATGCCATCTCTATGAGGCGGCTTGTATCACTCTCTTCTATGCTATAAAGTCCAAGAGATATTTTAAACTCTTTTGCTCTTTGAAGATGGTTTTGGAGTTTTTCTTTGTCCATTTTTTCAAGCAATGCCAACTGCATTTTCATGCGAGGATTGTCTGCAAACTTGTGCGAATACTTGCTCATGAACGCCCAATACAAACTATCCAGCACTTCACACCAAGGACCTTTTTTATAGTTGCTCATTTTTAAAATATAGTGAGAGCTTGCAATATAAGGCTTGGTTGTGATGGAGCCGCCATCGCTGTATCCGCTCATGCCATACACATTTGCAACCATAACCCAGTCATACGCATCGATAAAATTTGCCATAAAAAAGCTATGCACTTCATTTGGATGAATCTCCAAAAGGGTAAAAATATTGCCCAAAATCATGAGCCGCTCAATGTGGTGCGCATACGCTGTTTTGCCAACTTTTACCATGACTGCGTCCAGTGGTTCAAGCGTGGTTTTTCCCTCTAAAACTTTTTTTGGCATCTTGTTTTTAAAATCGAAAAAGTTTACATTTCGCATCTCTACTGCTTTATGTTTGTAGCAACTAAGCATAAACTCTCGCCAGCCGATAATTTGGCGTAAAAGTCCCTCTTTTGCATTGAGCGGCACCTCGGTGTGAGCAATGACTCGCTCTATGACATAACGCAAATCAAGGAGTCCGCAGTTGAGCGCACTAGAGATATTTGAGTGAAACAAAAAAGAGTCCTCTTTGGTTATCGCATCTTGAAAATCTCCAAAAAGATAAAACTTTTTCTCCAAAAAAAACTCAAAAACAATTTTTGCTTCCATAAATGTCGTAGGAAAATAAATATCATTGCATTTTCCAACCGTGTCAAACTTTTTGCAGTAAAGTTTTGCCTCATCAATGTATCTGTTTTGAAAACAGATATCCTCTGGAATTGCTACATCTTTAGGAAGTTTTTTACGGTTCTCGCTATCAAAACTCCACTTTCCTCCGAGTGGCTTTTTTTGTCCATCTAAAAGGATGTTTTGTTCTTGGCGACGGTTGATATAGTACGAGTGAAAAAATGTTGTTGTGTCCTCTGCATTTAAAAAATTGGGGTTTGGCAAAACATGCAAGTTTGTAAAATGAGCCGAGATTTTTCTAAAAAGATAATCATCCACGACATCATAGATAAACACTTCATGAGTCGCATACAACGCCAGATAACTCTCATCTTCAAAATACACAACTTCAACGGCGTTTTGCTTTAAATACTCCGCATAAAATTTCATAGAAGCCCTGTGCATGACAAGTTTTTGGATGTGAAAGTTATACTGCGTAAAAAAAAGCGGCTCCTCAACAAGCAACACTTTTTTGCCTGTAAGATTGGACAAGTTGCGAAATAATTGGTGGGGGTAAATAATAAATATCATAACGCTATTATAAGAGCTTGGAAAAAGATTCGTAGAAGCTCTTTGTCAGTTCATCTTTCTTTTAGGGAGTTGAGTATGCTGACTTTACCCTGTGAGCAAAGTCATAAGTGTGATTTAGGGAGCCAAGCGTGAAATATCCCATTTATCGCCGTTTCTTGTGTAGAGGATTCTGTCATGAAGGCGGCTTTCTCTGCCTTGCCAGAACTCTACTTTTGTTGGCACGACTCTGTAACCTCCCCAAAAATCAGGAAGTGGAATTTCACCGTTTTTAAACTTTTCTTTCATCTTGAGCAGTGCCATGGAGAGTAAATCTCTTGAACTTATGATGCTGCTTTGGGGGCTTACCCACGCACCTATTTGACTTCCGCGAGAGCGTTTTGTAAAGTATCCAAAAGACTCGCTGTACGAAATTTTCTCACATTTTCCGATGATGCGCACTTGTCTCTCAAGGTCAAGCCATAAAAACTCCAGTGCCACATTTGGATTTGCTTCTATCTCTTTAGCTTTATCAGATTGATAGTTTGTAAAAAAAACAAACCCTTTTTCATCAAAAATCTTCAGCAAAACTGCTCGTATATTGGGTATATTGTCTGCACTTGAAGTTGCTAAAATCATCGCATTGGGCTCTAAAATCTCGGCATTCAAGGCCTCTTGAAACCATTTTTGAAACTGAGTAAAAGGAGTTTCATCAACACTTTTTTCATCAAGTTCACTTTTTTTATACTCTCGTCGCATATCTTGCAAATGTAACATTTTAAAACTCCAATATTTTCGTGAATAATTTATCTTGCATAGGTGGTATTTTTAGGGGCATTTTCATCGTATTCAAGAAGTTTTAAAATACTTTTTTTATTCATTTTTCGTGCAAAATCTATGGCATTTAAACCTTTGGAATCGACGGCATTTTTATTGACACCTTTGGCTAAAAAAAGCTCTACAATAGCATTGCGTCCATAACAAGCCGCACACATGAGAGGCGTAAAACCGCTTCTTCTTCTTGTTGCATTGACATCAACTCCTTTGCTGAGTAAAAACTCTACCATCTCGATATTGTTGTAGGTGATTGCCATATCAAAAATGCTGACACCTTCATTGTCAAAGGCATAAATATCAGCTCCATGTTCGACCAAAAACATTAGCAAAGCAAAATCACAACGACTTTTTAGAGCGCAGGCAAGAACTGATTCTCCTAACTCATCTTCTTCGTTGATATCTTCTTTCGCATCGAGTAAAATTTTTATCTCATCTATGCTGTTGTTTTCGAGTGCTTCTAGCCATTTACTCATTTAAGAATCCCTCTGGATTTATTTTTGTCATGATACACAAATGCTAGCCTCATTAGTACAACTGATATGTCCGTTCATTCAAAATTTGTTCTATTTACACTGGTTGACTTTTAGAGACAAAACATAACTCTTCATTTTTTTCATTATAGCTATAATGCACAATTTTGCCAGTTATAATAAGTTCAATGACCTCTTCGATTATTTCAAGTGGTAAAATAAACCACTCTCTTGGAGTATATCGTTTTCTATCATCACCGAAAATATCAACATTTAAACAAACATTTGCAAAAAACTTATGGATAAGCTGTTGTATTGATACTCTTGCCTAAGTGTTCCTGATTTAAAATCTTTTATGTTCATTTTAACCTCCCTAAAAATTCCAAAGCTGTTTTGAGATACTTTGCGTATAAATCTTGATATTTAACTCTGGATATTTACTAAAAAGTGTAAAAACAGTATCGTCTATGTAGTTGTCTATCAGCACAATTTCACTTTTTGCACTTTTTAACAAATCGTTTATAAAAACATAGGCATCGTATGTTTGCCCGTCAAAAAATATTCCCTTATTTAGTTTGAGAGAATTATCTTCAAGCGAATTTGAAATACTCTCTACTTTTGATTTTAAAAGCACTACTTCTTTTTCCAAAGATACAAATCTGTCATTTGTAATTTTTTTGGAGTTGATGGCATAGCCGTTTTGAATATACCCTTTTAAAACTGTTGTCGCCCATTGTCTGAATTTGATTGCTTTAGATGAATTTGCTCTGTACCCTACGGCTAAAACAATATCTAAACTATAAAAACTTACAGGTTTATCAGAATTTGCAATATGCATTTTTTGCATATTGCTTT
>DJAA01000046.1:10369-10560 GCA_002428085.1 Sulfurimonas sp. UBA6014
TTAGATGCTATATATTTTTTCCAACCGCCATATTGTGTAATCTCTGTTGCACCTATAAGAAAATCGCTTTCGCATAAAAAGCCGTATACGACGCTTGCATCTTCAAGTAAAATACTTCCGATACATAAAGGTGAAAAAATTTGCACCATAAATGAACCGAAATTTTCAAGCGGCATGGACCATACTTCAAG
>DJAA01000046.1:10660-10801 GCA_002428085.1 Sulfurimonas sp. UBA6014
TGGAGTTCTGTGAGTTGATAATTGAGTGCAAGTCCGCGCATGTGTGCACCACATACGGCAATTTCTATTGTTTTAGACATGTAAATCCTTTGACATAAATAGCTCTCCCATAAGCATAAGTTTTCTATCTTCAAACGCAGG
>DJAA01000046.1:10815-47407 GCA_002428085.1 Sulfurimonas sp. UBA6014
AGGAACAGCACAAGCAGAAAAATCAAGCAAGTTCATAAAGTTTGTGTAATATCCTAGATTTGAATTGAGCTCTATGGGATTTGCATTCACCGCTTCAATGGTATAAATTGTTCCCGTTGTAGGTGTTAGGGCAAAGTCCACATTTTGCATTAAAATATCTGCTTGGCGTTTACAAGCTTTGAGTTTATACTCTGCATTAAAATAATCCTCAGCACTTTTTGTTTTTCCTAAAGAGATAATGGTTTTTGTGACTTCCATAAAACTCTCAGGTTTTTTCTCTATCATCTCTTTTACCGCTACATAACGCTCACTCACCCATGGACCATCATAGAGCAAATTTGCCGCTTCAAACATAGGAGAAAAATCTTTCTCAATTGCCACTCCACCCATAAGTTCAAAACGCTCTAACGCTTTTTTGTACAGCTCATGTGCTTGGGCATCTCCAAAAAACTTTAACTGCTCCTCTTTTGGCACAGCAAAATAAAAAGTAGATTTACTACTTGTTTGGATATCGGGCATTACTCTTGAGTAGGAATCTTGCTCATCATAAGAAACCGCAACATCAAAAACTTTTCGCGCATCCTCCATATGTTTAGCAAATATAGAAACACAATCAAGGCTTCTGCAAGCGGGTACAACGCCGCTTGTGCTGAAAATACCTTTAGTGGGTTTAACCCCTACAAGATTGTTAAACGCAGCTGGAACACGTCCTGAGCCTGCAGTGTCTGTTCCAAGTGAAAAAATTGCCATCTCTTGTGCCACACTCACAGCACTTCCTGAACTTGAACCTCCTGAAATATACTTTGCGTCTATACTATTTTTGCACGCTCCATAAGGAGAACGCGTCCCTACAAGCCCCGTTGCAAACTGGTCTAAGTTTGTTTTTCCTACAGGAATGGCACCTGCATTTATAAGAGATTCAACCACATAAGCAGATTTTTTTGCAATATAGCCATAATCAGGACAGCCCGCAGTTGTCTCAATCCCTTCTAAGTCTATGTTGTCTTTTATTGCAAAAGGGATTCCATAAAGCGGCAAAGATTCCATATCGCTTTTCTCAAGCTTTGCCAAATAAGGTTCTAGCTCTTCGTCACTTAGGACATGAATCCATATGGGATTTTCTTTTTCCATTTGAATCTTTTTATGAATCTGGTGCATCAACTCTCTTGGAGTGAGAGTTTTTTCACGATATGATTTTTGTAGTGTTGCAATGGTCATCTCTTTTTTCTCCTTATAAAATTGTTTTGTTTGGTATCTCTTCATCTTTTGTACGAAGCGCTTCTATAAATGCAGCACTGATAATTAAAATGCCACCAAGGTATTCATGAACATTTACAATTTCATCGTTTATCAATATTGCTGAAACAACCGCTGTTAAAAGTTCCATAATGATGATGATGGAGGAGCGCCCTGCTTCCATGTGTGTCACTCCCCACTGTGAGCCGAGATTTGCCAAAAGAAGCCATGCAAGTGCGTAAAAAAACAATCCACTCCATGCCTGTGGCGTAATAAATTCTGGAAATTTTTCAACTCCAGCTAAAAGCAATAAGGCGGAGAGCATGAATGTTCCATAAAACATAGCCCCTATTTTTGCACTTACCTTCACCTCTTGGGCAGAGCGAAATACAAGATTGTTCATCGTAAATAACAAACCTGAAAGCAAAGCAATAAGGTCTATCCATGCTAAAGGTGAGTCAAAAACTTCAAAACCTCCTAAAATAACAAATGCCCCTATAATCGCTAAAGCAGCCCCTAGATATCTCCATTTGTCAATAGACTCATGCAGAAAAAATTTCCCTCCAAAAACACCCCATAAAGGGAGCAAATAAAAGAGAACCATAACACGGATGACCTCTCCGTTTATGAGCGCATACGTAAAAGCAAGACTCGCTCCTCCACCGAACAAAGCTATCAAAAACATTGCTTTTAGATGGCGTTTATAGTGTCTAAACTGCCGCAATAACAAAGGGGCGAAAAAGAGAGATAAAATCCCATAAACTATAAAAATCAAGACAATACCCTCTATTCCCATCGCGTTGATTCCCTTCAGAGGCAACCACGACAAACCCCAAAGCACAGAGGCTCCAAGGAGTACAAAAACTGGAAGCTGTTTTTTCATGGTGTTCTTACTTTTTTATGGGTTCTATAACAAATAAAAGCTTTCCTGTGTTGATATTTTCCCCCTCATGACATAAAACGCGGGTGATTTTTCCATGCTCAGGTGCTTCAATATCTATTTCCATCTTCATAGATTCCGCAATTGCTAAAACTTCACCCTCTTGAACAACATCCCCAATTTTTGCAAATACTTTCCACACGCTTCCTTGAATAGGGGATTCTACTGCTTCATGACCTTCATCTAGCTCTATATATTGCATGGCTTCTTTGTTTGGTTCTTCATTTTGTGTTATAAAATTGGCAAGACCCGTTCTCTCCCACATTTGTCGCTCTTGATTAAAGGCTTTTTGTTGGGTATTTTTAAATGCTTGAATCGCGTTTTCATTTGCATGTAAATAGTTTTTGTACGCTTTTAAATTAAACGTGGTCTCTTGAATGTTTAACTTCACTCTTCCGCGAGGAAAATCTTCTCTCATTTTGTGCAGCTCATCCGCACTTACTTCATAAAAACGAATTTGGTCAAAGAAATTTAAAAGCCACGGTTTTTCTGCTTGAAAATCTTCTGTCACTTTATGACGATTCCACATCTGCACCGTACGTCCTACAAATTGGTAGCCTCCTGGACCTTCCATACCATAAACGCACATATACGCTCCACCAATTCCCACTGCATTTTCAGGTGTCCACGTTCTAGCAGGATTATACTTTGTTGTTACAAGTCTGTGTCTTGGGTCAAGTGGCGTGGCAACAGGAGCGCCCAAATACACATCGCCTAAGCCCATGACCAGATAACTCGCTTCAAAAAGTATTTTTTTTACATCCTCAATACTCTCAAGCCCATTAATACGGCGAATAAACTCAATATTGCTAGGACACCAAGGTGCATCAGAGCGAACTGTTTTCATATACTTGTCTATGGCTACTCGCGTTGATTCATCGTCCCATGAGAGTGGCAAATGAACAATGCGCGCTGGAACTTCAATCTCATCAATACAAGGAAGAGAGAGTTCCATCACTTTTACTTTTTCAATCAGTTCACTCCGTTGACACACTTGAGAATCAAAATGAATTTGCAAAGAACGAATCCCTGGAGTTATATCTATGATACCCTCTATATTTGCTGATTTTACAGCTTCCATCAGGACATGAACGCGAAAGCGCAGACTGATGTCAAGCTCCATCTCTCCATATTCTATCAGTAAGTTGCTCTCACCTGATTGACGAAACACAAGAGAGGGTAAACCTTCCGTCCCTTCATCTGCGTATAAAATAGGAGAACCCATGGGTTTAGGTGTTAAAAGTATCTGCTCTTCATAGTCACTCAAATCCTCTATCGCCTTCTCTTGTAAAGCTAAAAGCTTCAAAGCATCTTCATGTTGGAGAGGTATAAATTTTATCGTATCTCCTGCGCATAACTGACCCATTTTCCACAACTCTGCATTGACGAGAGTTACAGGACAAACAAATCCGCCAAGGCTCGGTCCATCGGGTCCAAGTATTACAGGCATATCACCAGTAAAGTCAACTGCCCCTATTGCATACGCATTGTCATGAATGTTTGAAGGATGGAGTCCTGCTTCTGCACCATCTGTTCTTGCCCACTGAGGTTTTGGTCCGATAAGTCGCACACCTGTTCGATTGGAATTGTAATGCACTTTCCACTCGGTGGCAAAAAAAGTTTTAATATCCTCATTTGTAAAAAAATCAGGTGCACCGTGGGGTCCATATAAAACACCAATTTGCCAATTTTGAGTGAACGCTTTTCTTAGGAGAACTTGCTTTGAAACTTCTCCCACACTCATGCTATCTATGTGCAACACGTCGCCTCCAAGAAGCGTGCGCCCTGCATGACCGCCAAACTTTCCTAAAGTAAAAGTTGAACGACTGCCAAGATACATTGGAACATCAAAACCGCCTCGCACACTTAGGTACGACCTAAACCCTTTTGTGATTTTTTTGAGTTTCAAAATACTTCCAGCTTCAATGAAAAGAGCTCTGTTCATAGCCAGAGGTTTATCATCAACAGAGGCATCAATCTCTGCTCCGCAAAGGGCAATAACAGAATCAACATGAAAGCGTAAAGTTGGTCCACTTATCGCCATCTCAAGTCCTGCTGCTTTTTCATCATTGCCTACAAGTTTGTTTGCATAACGAAAACTTAAAGAGTCAAAAGGTCCACAAGGTGGTACGCCAACATCCCAATACCCTATTCGTCCTGGAAAATCTTGAATGGTACTTTGCGTCCCTGGACGAATAACATCAATTCTATTTTGTGTAAAATGAAAAGTGTTAAGAAATTTAGTTGTCTGTTTCGCCTCTGTAAACACATCAGACTTTACAATAGCTCCAAGGTATCTAAGGTTGGTCTCAATCCCGTCTATGCGTGTTTCATCTATGGCTTTGCTTATTTTTATAAGTGCTTGGGCTCTATCATCTGCCTTTACAATCAATTTTGCAATCATCGGATCATAAAATGCAGATACGCTTAAGCCTGTCTCTATAAAAGTGTCACAGCGAATCTCTTTTGCAAAACTAACATTTGTTAAAACTCCCGAAGACGGTTGAAAATTTTTTAAGGGATCTTCTGCATAAACTCGCACTTGAATAGAATGACCTTTTGGCTCATGTTTATAGGTATAAAGCGCAGGATTTTCCCCATACGCTTGGAGTATCATCCACTCTACCAAGTCCACTCCGCTTACCTCTTCTGTTATGCCATGTTCTACTTGCAAGCGGGTATTTACTTCAAGAAAATAAAAGGCATCACTCAATGTGTCATACACAAACTCAACTGTTCCCGCCGAGAGATATGAAACCGAGGAGGTGAGCTTCACTGCCGCAGAGTAAAGTGCTTCCCTTGTTTGCGCCGATATTGCAGGAGCTGGAGTCTCTTCAATCACTTTTTGATTGCGGCGTTGCACAGAACAATCTCTATCGCCAAGTGCGCATACAAAACCTTTGCCATCTCCAAAAATTTGCACTTCAATATGACGCGCAAAAGCAACATATTTTTCCAAAAACATTCCGCCATCTGCAAAGTTGTTTTCACTAAGCCGTTTGACTGATGCATATGCGTCAATAAGTTCAGCTTCACTAAAACAAAGTTGCATCCCAATGCCCCCGCCGCCTGCCGTACTTTTGAGCATGACGGGATATGTTATGCGAAGTGCCTCGGCTTTGGCTTCTTCAAGATGAGACAAAATATGAGAACCACTTAGAAGTGCAACACCGTTTGATTGTGCAAGTTCACGCGCAGTATGTTTTAAACCAAACTTTTTCATATGTTCAGTTGTTGGTCCTATAAAAACAACACCTGATTCTGTACAAGCATTTGCAAAACTTGCGTTTTCACTTAAAAAACCATACCCTGGATGAATAGCCTCTGCTCCACTTTTTTTGGCGATTTCTAAAATTATTTGCTGATTTAAATAACTTTGAGCAGCGATTCCTGCGCCAATATAATGCGCTTCATCCGCCATACTGACATGCAAAGAATCCGCATCTGCCGCCGTATAAACAGCCACCGATTTTATGTTCATTTTTTTAAGTGTGCGAATAATACGACACGCTATCTCTCCACGGTTTGCAATAAGTACCTTTGTAAACATATCTGTATCCCCTGTTTCTTAGTTTACGGGCCGTCCCGATTGATTGTAACCGCAGGTCGTCCTGCTAAAAGATTCTATTTTTATGCGTCCCAAATAACCATTTGAATAGGAGTTGGATTAAACGCATTGCACGGATTGTTGAGTTGTGGGCAGTTTGAGACTAAAACTAACGTATCCATCAAAGCTACCATTTCCACATAATCGCCTGGCTTAGAAATACCGTCAACTATTGCCAAATGCCCATCTTCTTCTACGGGGACATTCATAAAAAAGTTGATGTTGTTGGTTAAATCTTTTGGATTCATCTCCAACTCGCCTATCTCATACAAATAGTTATCGCGACAACTATGCATATATTTTTTGTTATGCCCAAAGCGAACCGTGTTGCTCTCCGCGCTGCAATGTCCCCCTAGCGTGTCATGATTGCCGCAAGTATCTTCTGTTATTTTCATCATGATATTGTCATCGCTTGAGAGAAGCTCTGTCCCTGTTGTGATAAAAATACTTCCTTGTTCACGCACAGTATCTGTTGCACTGTAGCGCTCTTCATGGTCGTGTGCATTATAAAAAAGTGTATCAACTGCTTGGCATCCTTCTAGGTCTATTATGCGCAAAGTTTGCCCTTTTTTTACCACATAAGACCAAGGGACACCCGAAGGAATTTTTTCGTTATATATTGCAGTGTTTATCTCTTTTTTCATTGTTTTTCCTTATGCAAAATAGCGTTTGTTATTTTCAAAGCCACGTTTAGCTTCGGGTGTATAATTCATACAAAAATCATCTTCAGTGATAGCTTGTGCATTGTAAATTGTCACTTGAACTGGACTTGGATTGTAGGTTCCAGACTCCATGGAGTGTGGCGTATTTGAGGCAACAAGAAGGATATTCATCTCGGCACGAAGCTCCACATAACTCTCAGGTTTGGCTCTTTTTTGTGAGAGAACAAGCTTGCTTCCCTCTTTGACATCCACTTTTCTAAAGAGGTTCAAACATGGAATCATGTCGCGTTTTCCCATACCATACTTGCCAAGTTCGACTAAAAAATTTTCACGGTCGCTTTTGTAGTAACGGTTGCGAATCGCATCAAATGTCCCTTCTCCAAAATTTTTGTGAATAAGACGAGGATTGTTTATTCCAGCGAGGGTATCAAACATCCCCTCTGTTGTATCTTCTGTAATAGAAAATAAAATGTGTCCAAGTTCCGAGTAGAGAACTTTCCCTTTTGTCAAAAATGCATTCCACTGAATTTTTGCTGTATCTGCTGAGTTAAAACGCTCAGCTGTATTGTCTGCATTGTAAAACATGAGAGACAGTGAGCCTAAACCATCCTCGGTAGTTATACGTATTTTTTGTCCGCGCTTGAGTATTTTAGACCATTTTGCTCCACCTGGAATCACTTCATCTAAGAGTATGGCATCTGTATGTAAATTTTTATGATTCGTTATCATTTTCTTCTCTTTTTATAAATTTATCTCTTTTTTTATAAATACTTTTACTGCTATCTTTCACAGGAATATCATAGGTAATTTTTGCTCCGTATCTATCGGGTGCATGGGGGTCATGACGCACTTTGTCAAAGACTAAAAGTCTTGTTCCTAGATAAAACCCTTCTTGTAAGTCATGTGTCACCATAATAACTGTTAAGTTGTTTTTCTTCCAAAGATCAAGAAGAAGGATGTGCATATCTGCACTAATACCAGGGTCAAGCGCCCCAAAAGGCTCATCAAGCAACAATACTTTTGGCTTTTTAACCAAAGATTGTGCGAGAGACAAACGCTGCTGCATACCGCCTGAAAGCTCAGCGGGATATTTATGTGCAGAGCGTTCAAGACCAACCGATTTGAGCATCTCCATGGCAGTATTTTGTGCCTCTTTACGCTTGGCACCAAAGAGTTTTCCAAGAAATTTTGACTTTTCAAATTCTATGCCAAGCATCACATTTTCTAAAACATTCAGATGTGCAAAAACTGAGTATCGTTGAAAAACAATCCCTCTTTCTACGCTTGGCTCTTTTGGAAACGGTTTCCCTTCAAATAAAAATGTTCCCCGAGTTGGACTCTCCTGACCTAAAATCATTTTTAAAAAAGTACTTTTTCCACATCCTGAGGGTCCAACTAAAGTACAAAACTCCCCTTCGTTTATCTCAAGGTTGAGTTTTTCCAGAACTATATTGTCTCCATACTCTTTGTAAAGATTTTTAATACTAATCAAACTCATTTGTTATCCTTACCCGCTGTGTACCACGGAAACATTTTATAAGTAAATGTTTTAAGAGCATAGTCAAACACAAAAGCTAGAAAAGTAATCCATGCAACATAAGGCAAAATTACATCCATAGATAAGTAGCGTCTGACTAAAAATATACGATATCCTAGACCTTCAGTTGCTGCAATCGCTTCTGCCGATATAAGAAATATCCACGCTGTTCCAAGAGTCAAACGCACCGCATCAAAAAGACGAGGAAGCATTTGCGGTAAAATAATTCTCACAACAATAGTCCAAGTAGAACCCCCTAGCGTTTGAGCTTTTATAAGCTGTTCTGCGGGAATCTCTAAAACTCTTTGCTGTAAATCACGAACCATTAATGGAGTTACCCCAATTACGATAAGCGCCACTTTAGCCATCTCACCCATGCCAAAGACAATGAATAAAATTGGTAAAATAGCCATTGGCGGCACCATTGAAAAGGCCGCAACAAATGGAGATAAACCAGTTTTAATGTAAGGAATAAGCCCCAAAGGGATTCCCATTAAAAGAGCTAGTATGGCACTTATGGATACACCTATGCCAAGTCTTTGCAAAGATGAGACGGTATCTTCAACAAATAAATTTTCTCCAGTACGCTTACTCGGAGAAAACGCCATACGGTCAATTGCCTCACTAAAGCTGTGTAGAGAAGGCAAGAGTTTGTCATTTGGATTTTCCGCCAATCTCGATTCTGAAGCAAAAATATAAAAAATCGCTACAAGTACGAATGGCAAAAGCCCCAGCAATAGCGCCATCCCGCGGGATGGTCTTAGATTCATAAGTTTTTTCATGGAAAAACCTTAAAGTTTACCCTCTGCAGCCATTTTTACATACGTATCTATAAATCGTAATTTAATATTTTTCGTATCTCCAAATGTTTGAGCAGATGGAAATTGCATACCAATAAATTCAGCGTTTGGAGCACCTTCACCTAAAATACCATGCTCATATGAAAACTGACTCACTTTTTTCATAGTATTTGGAAGCTCTTTGCTGTTGGCAAATTTCAAAGCATCTTTTGCATCGTAAAACATCTTTGTAGAATTGAGTTGCTTTTTGTAGCCTGCTAAGTTTGTTCCAGAAGCTGCTGCCATAAATTCTAAAGCTTTTTTGTCCCCTTTTTTCATAAGTGCCATAACTTCAAACCAAGCTCCAGTTAATGCTTTGCCAAGTTTAGGGTTCTCTTTTATTGTTTTAGTATTAACAACAAGCATATCTATGATTTCACCAGGAATTTTAGAAGAATCAAACACTAAAGTTGCATTTTTTAATGCTGTGAGTTCACTGAGTTGCGGGTTCCAAGTTGTAACTGCGCTTACGCCTGGAGATGAAAATGCAGCTACGATATCTGCATCTGAAGTATTGACTACTTTGACATCTTTTTCACTTAACTTTACACTCTCAAGAGCACGGGCAAGGAGATAGTGGGAAACTGAAAGTTCCACAAGATTGATGTTTTGACCTTTGATATCTGCAAGTCTTTTTTTGTTTTTAAGGATAATGCCGTCATTTCCATTGGAAAAATCACCCATAATCAACGCAGTAGAATCAACTCCACCCGCTGCAGGAATAGTAAGTGCGTCCATATTTGTCATAACACAGCCATCAAATTTGCCAGCAGTGTATTGATTGATGGATTCTATGTAGTCATTTACTTGAACGAGTTCAATCTTAATACCGTATTTTTTTGCCCATTTATCAACGATACCTTGACTTTGTGCATAATCCCATGGCATCCAACCGACATAAATAGTCCATGCTACTTGAAACTTGTCTTTTGTCTCAGCCAATAGCGACGTAGCGCCCATACTTACTACCAACGCTGTGGCAACTAAAATTTTTGATGTTGACTTGAAGAGTGATTTCATGAGAAACTCCTGAGTAGATTAGATTTAAACACGGCAAGAAGGTGAAAACCTCCCGGGCTTTTATCCCTCCGTGTAACCTCTACTCAAGAGGTCGATAGCTCTCGGTCCTGACACAAATTTCTTTGCCGGAACCCTAGGTATCTATTAGTTGTAGAGGATTTTACACCTCATTGACATGTTTTCTGGACGTATTATAATCCTTCAAAAATATAAAGTCTACACTATAATGATTATTTTTTATACAACTCGTCAAAAACGAGAAAATTTAAAAAAATATTAAAAGTTAAAGAAGAGCTATAAAATAAACAAACATTAGACTTCTTTCATTTAAAATCTTCTAATTTTAAAAATTATTTTTCGTACTATAAGAGGCATTCCTATTTTCTTTTAATTTGTATAATCCTCAATTATTTTACGTATAAGGCTAGAAAAAGAATGCAAATCAAAGAAAAAGTTTTTTCTCGTGTAGGGGATATTTTAAGGGATGATAAAAGAAATATTTTTTATCTTTTATATTACTCTGTAATTGAGGGTTTTTTAGTACTGGTTTTGCCCTTGACAACCTCTTTTATTATTAACAGCACTCTTGCACATGCCACTTTGTCCGTCTTAGTTTTGGGCTTTGTCGTTATCGTTATTTTTATTTTAACTACTTTTTTACAAATCATAAAAGAGTATATTATAGAGAAGTTTCAACAAAAAGTTTTCTTAAAAACTAGTATACATGTAGCTCAAATGGCGACAAAATTAAAAAATTCATCGCATGACACGAAACATGCGATTGACAAATATATGAACTATTTTTTCGATGTAAGCGCCATACAAAAGTTTTTTCCTATTCTCTTGCTTGATGGGACAGGCTTGGTTGTAAAGATTGTTATGAGTTTGTTGTTACTGCTTGCATTTGAGCCTCTGCTGTTTGGACTTGGAGTGTTGTTTTTTATCATTTTTATCTCTTTTATGCTTATTTTAGGAAGAAACGGTGCAGAATTTGCCATAGAGCGCTCCGATGCCAAACACAATGCCATCTACTTTCTTCAAAATATTCCAAATGACGAAAATACAGAGGAGAATACTTACAAAAAACTTGACTCTTACCTTTTAAAATACATCGACGCAAGAACAAAAATTTTCAAAGTCATCATGCGACAAATCTCCCTCACCTTTATAATCGAGGGACTTATTTTTAGTAGTTTCCTTATACTTGGGGCGCATTTGGTAGTAAGCGGCAGACTACCCATCGGTGAGTTTATTGCAGCAGAAATAGTTGTCGTCTCTATCACTTCCGCTCTTAAAAGTTTTGTTAAGCAAATTGACTATATTTACGACATGATAGAGGGCTTTTATAAAATTGACAAACTCTCCGTCTCACTTAGGGAGCACCAAGATGTATAAGTATGAATTTCGCTCGCTTAAACTTGTAGAACTCAATCCTTTAGTGAAAAAAATATGGACTGTTAGTGTGTCAATCGTAGTTCTTTTGATAGGGATGTTATTTTTACCTTGGCAGCAAACCGTTAAAGGAGAAGGCGTTTTAGAGGCCCTTGACCCTACACAAAGAGATTACATTATGCTTGCGACTTTTGATGGTTTTATGGATGAGATTTATGTGCAAGAAAATCAGTTTGTCAAAAAAGGGGAAAAACTCTACACTATGGTTGACCTAGATGCGGAGTATGAAAACAAGTTAAAAGTGATACAAAGCGGCTCACAGAGACAGTATGAAAATACGCAGCAACAAATAGAAAACAGTAAAGAAAAATACAAAAATCTCCAAGAGTATTTTAAAACAGGAATTGCTATTTATGTTCAAAAAGAGCACCAAACGGTGAAAAAAATACAAACGCTCAGCTTCAAAAAAATCTCTTTAGAAAAAAATGAGGAGATTGAGAAGAGCAATTTTCAAAGAATCAGCTCTCTTTATCAAGACGGCATCGAGTCAAAAAGGGACTTTGAAACGGCGGAAAATAGATACATCACAGCTAAGGCTGAGCTTGAAAAAATTGTTCTTGACATAGAGATAGAAAAGCACGCTCTGAGTATCTTAGAGAGTGAAAAAAGCAACTTTATAAATGAGACAAACAATAAGCTTAAAGTCTTGCAAAATGCTCTTCTTTCATCTCAAAACTCTTTGCAATCTTTTCAAAAAGAGGTACAAACCAATGCAAGAGAGACTGCAAGTTATGAAACAAGAGTTGTTGTTGCACAAAAAGATGGGTATGTTGTAAAAATCTTACAAAATGACAAGCACAAACTTATCAAAAAAGGGGAAAACGTGATGCACTTTTCTCCACTTGTAGAGACAAAAATGATTTTACTTAAAGTCTCCGACTTTAACATGCCGCTCATTAAAGAGGGGATAACGGTGCGTATTATGTACTACGGCTGGCCTGCTCTACAAGTCTCTGGATGGCCTAAAATAAAATTTGGTACCTTTGGCGGAGTCATCCATAAAGTAGAAAATACCTCACATGAAAAAGGATTTTTTTATGCACAAGTGCTTGAAGACCCAAAAGAGCCATGGCCAAAGGGCGAAAACTTAAGAATCGGAACGCAGGCAACGGTGTGGGCAAAACTTGACACTGTTCCTATTTGGTACCAGTTGTGGAGACTCATGAATGCCGTGCCGCCTCAAATGGTAACTCCTGCTCTTGAGAAAAATAAATGAGACTTCTTGCAGTCTTTATCGTAGTTTTTTTTGAGCTTTATGCCAAAGAAGCTTCGCACAAAGTGCTCTTTACAAAAGAGATGATACTTCCCTACCTTGTGCAAGAAAATCCTTTCGTGTATGAAACCTCGGCAAAAGAGTCTGTTTATAAAGAAAAAGAGAGATACTATTTGGGAGATTTTGACACAAAAATCTCAGCCAAATACGACAAAAAAGAGTACCCTGTAAGCGAAGGAGAGTTTTTAGACCTCAGTATTGAAAAGCCCATAGAAAATGGTATGGAGTTTATCGCAGGCTACCGTGAGGCGACGGGAGTCCAAGAATACAACAACATTAAAACAGGTGAGGAAGGAGAAGTTCGAGTGGGTGTAAAAATGCCTATAGTCGGTATTTTAAATGACATGAGCACACGAAAACTCCATCTTAACTTAGCTTCACTTGACACCGCCAAACTGAGTTTTGAGTCTCAAGATAACCTGCGGCTTTTGCATTTTGAGGTTTTGTCGAGCTACTATAAAGTTTTGTATTTTCAAGCCATTTTGAAGCTTGAAGAGGCGCTTTTGTCTGCTGCAAAAGAGCGTGAGAGCATCATCAAAAAAAGAGTCGCTTCGGGAGCTTTACCCGATGTTGCACTCCTTGAAGCCGCGCAGCAAATCATCAGCGCAACACAAAGACGCATGTCGGCATACAATGATTTTTCTAATGCCTTAGAATCTTTTTTACAGTATCTTAACCTCTCAACAGAGAGATTTGAGGCTCTTTATACCCTTGGCGATATGCCTCAAATGAGAAAAAACGAGCACGAGATTTATAGTGCCATAGAAGAAGCGCTCAGCAACCGCCCAGACCTTAAAGTGTACGACTATGAAATAAAAAAAATGGCACAGCATGAACAGCACTCTGCTCTGCTCAAGCATCCTGATATGAATGTCGCCTTGTACGGAGTTCATGACTTCGAGTATGAGAGCGGTTTTAAAGTATCGCTTGATATGAAATTTCCCATCGAGAGAAGAAAGTATGAGGGCAAATCGGGTGAAATAAAAATGAGTGTGCTCCAAATACAAAATAGTAAAAATAAAAAAATCATCACCATCAAAACAAATCTCACCAACAGCATAAACACGCTAAAAACCATAGAGACAAATATTGAAAGTGCCGATACAGAGGTTCTCATGGTGGAGCAATTGCAAGAGGTTGAAAACAAAAAATACAAACTGGGACAAAGTAACCTTTTTATGCTCAATCAAAGAGAAATGTACACTTTAGAAACAAAGAAAAAACGTCTCAAGTACATCTTAGAGTATTTTCTTACAAGTGAAGCAATCAACAAAGAACTCTCTGCGATTGAGTTTTAAAAAAAAGATTAAATGCCAAATAAGAGCTACGAGTATATAAACCTAAAAGATATAATACATTTATGAAAAAAGAAGAATTAGAAAATATATTTGTCATCGGTGATGTTCATGGGTGTTATTATACGCTTTTGAGCCTCATAAAGCTGCTTCCTCATGGTGCCGAGCTCATTTTTGTCGGTGACCTTTGTGACAAGGGAAACTTCTCAAAAGATGTACTAAATTTTGTCATCGACAAGGGCTACAAATGTGTCAAGGGAAATCATGAGCATTTGTTTGAAAAGTATATTTTAGATGCGCTTGAGAAGGACATTCATAGCCCGTGGAGCACCGACAAACGCTATGGCGGTTTAGAGTGTATTCGCAGTTACAAGGGCGATATGCAGAGTGTCAAAAAACATCTTGCATGGATTAAAACCTTGCCTATGTACATTCAAATAGACAAGTATTTCATCACCCATGGTTTCGCGCTTGCATACTATGAATACCGAGAAAACAAAGCGTACTACAATGACTTTTTACTCAACCGCTACTACGAGGGCGACACTGTTTCCAACACCGAAGTGGTCAACATCTTTGGGCACTGTATGTACGATGAAGTGGTAAAGGGCGAAAATTTTTATGGTATAGAAACAGGATGTTCGTACGGCAAAAAACTCACAGCACTCCAACTAGGGAGTGAAAAAATCTACCAAGTGCCTATGGATGCGAGAGATTCGGACTATAAAGTCGAAACAATAACGCTCAAAGAGTATGATGTTTACGCTGAGAGCTTCGAGTCTATACAAACTTTAGTCGTCGATGAAACATCAAAATACGCAAAGTACGACATCATAGCCAACGAAGTCCTAGAAGCCATCGTGCAAAAATACGGTGAACGCGGAAAAAAAGAACTCTTCAACATGCACAAAAGAGCGCAAATATTTCCAAAACAGATTAAAAAAATATTAGGTCATGAAGCGGTGAAAGATTTTAACTTTTAAAGCTCTTAAATGTATGTTAAAATACCCCAATATAGCTTTTTACGATATTGGAGTCAAATGATTTATTACTCTTATGAAAAATTTGTTGTGGATGTGAAAAAGTTGGTGCAGATGACACAAAGCTATCATCCTGACACAATTGTTGCTATCGCTCGTGGTGGGGTAACTTTGGGGCATGCGTATGCAAGTGCAACCGATAACCGTAGGCTTTTTACGATAAATTCTATTTTATATAAAGAGCATGAGCGTGAAGATAAATGTGAGATTTTTAACATTCCAAACCTTGACTTGGCTCAAAGAATTTTGCTTCTTGATGATATTGTTGACAGCGGTCAGACCATGAAAGAAGTTCTAGAGCAACTCAGAGCATTGTATCCTGACGTAGAGATTAAAATCGCCTCACTCTTTTATAAGACCACCGCCCTTGTTCAATCTGATTTTTGGCTTCATGAGGCAACAGATTGGATAGATTTTTTTTGGGAGGTAGATTATTTGGAGGAGAAAAATGGCTAAAGATTTAAAAACATCACCACTTATCCAGCTTGGATCATCGCAGACAACCTATAAGTACCAATATGCGCCTGAACTCTTAGAGACATTTGAGAATAAACATCAAGAAAATGACTACTGGGTAACACTCAATGCTGATGAATTTACCTCTTTGTGTCCTATCACAAATCAGCCCGATTTTGCCACTTTGGTCATTAACTATATCCCAAATATCAAAATGGTGGAGAGCAAATCTTTAAAACTCTACCTTTTTAGTTTTATCAATAACGGTGAGTTTCATGAAGAGGTGGTAAATAAAATAGGCAAAGATTTAACTCACCTCTTAGAGCCAAAATATCTCGAAGTTATCGGCCTTTTTTACCCTCGAGGCAACATCAGCATCCACCCTGCTTTTAGTTATGATAATAGTGAAGAAAAATACAAAGAGATTCATAAGCATAGATTTATGAGTAGAAATAGCAACCCCCAAAGAGTAGGTTAAACATGCAACTGCGAAAAGTGCCACTTCAAGAAGGTTCTGTTTTAGAGTACAGCTCAAAAGAATTATTGTTTTTAGGTCATAGCGGACAGCCTTATCGTGGGACGTTGTATGTAAAGTTTCTTAGCTCTGGTGAGAGTTTTGACATGAGAGATTTTAAACACTACATCACCTCTTTGAGAGAAAAAACGCTCTATAGCGAAGATATAGCTCATGAAATTTTTCAAACCATTGCAGCAAGTATACAAACTCTAAATCTTGGCGTTGTCGTGGATTTAAGCGGTCGTGGAGGTATCCAGCAAAGAGTGAGTTTTGGTGCTCTTTTTGTCCCTGTCGTTAAAGCAAATATTTTTCAAATTAATTAATAGACTTCTTTTATAACCTAAAACTAAGCGAACGATTCTGCAGCGTTAGCGAAGCCTTAGTGAGAGTGTTTTAGGTGATAAAAGAAGCTTAATACAAAAGGGGATGAGATGTTCATAAAAACTTTTTTATTGTTGTTGATAGCTTTTTGGCTAGAAGCATCTCAGGTACTCAAGAGCGAGTATCTTCTCTTAAGTGATGATGTCAACCTCTCTGTTTTGGTTGCAGATGCCAAACAAGATGTCAAACTTTTCTCTCTTGATGCAAACAGATACACAAAAAAAATACCATCAAAAGAACTCTTAGCAACGCTCAAAGAGCTTGGGTATAGCTCTTATAAAGCGCAAAGCAGATATATTTATTTCATAAAAAAAAGCCCTATTGATACAACGCTTATTGAAGCAACTATACGAGAACTGTATGTGCAAAAATATCCAACCATCGAGATACAATCGATAAAAGTGCTTCCTCGTGCCTATACCACTTCGCTCCCTCCAATATATAGCGTTGTCCTGAAAGAAAAAAATTATCTCCATAGACGTGGTACCCTTTTTATCAAAACAAGTGAGAATAAAAAAATATTTTTTGATTATGATATAGAAGCACAAATTGATGTTTTTATAACAAGGCATGAGATTAAAAGGCACACGGAACTCTCTTTTGCAAATGCTCAACCTAAGCGCATTACTTTGGACAAATTTAGCTCCTTGCCTGTGCAAAATCTCCAAAGCAATATGTTGCAAAGTAAATACCAAATAAAAGAAGCAAGTGTACTTGTGGCAAGAAATGTTGAGTCTCTTAGCATAGTCAAGCAAGACTCTATTGTAAGTGTCATGATTGATGATCAAAATTTAGCGATTTCTTTTACTGCAAAAGCCTTACAAGATGGTAAACTTAATGATACCATTACGGTCGAAAAACACGATAAAAAAAGATTAAAAGCCAAAGTAATCGGTACCAATAGAGTGGAGATAAAATGAAAATAGTCATAGCAACAAGCGGTGCCAGTGGGGTAAACTTAGGGCTTAAAACATTAGAACTTTTACCAGATTTTGTAGAAAAGCATTTTATTATGTCCAAAAACTCTCAAATAGTTCTAAAAAAAGAGATGGATGTTAAAGTGCACTCCAACGAAAACATCGCAGCGAGTATCGCCTCAGGTTCTTTTGGAGTAGATGCCATGATAATCGCACCTTGCAGTATGAATACCCTAGCAAAAATAGCTTGCGGCATCTCCGATAACCTCGTAACAAGATGTGCGGCGGTGATGATAAAAGAGCACAAAAAACTCATTTTAGCACCTAGAGAGATGCCCTTTTCTGCTATCGCTCTTGAAAATATGCATAAACTTGCCTCTTTAGGTATCATTATCGCGCCACCCGTCATGGCTTATTATTCCCAGCAGCAAACACTTGATGAGATGGAAAATTTCATTATCGGAAAATGGTTCGACTTGCTTGGCATAGAAAACACACTCTATAAAAGGTGGGAATAAATGAGTAACAAAATAGCCCTCTATCCTGGAACTTTTGACCCCATAACGAATGGACATTTTGATGTCATAGAGAGAGCTTTGAAGCTTTTTGATGAAGTCATTATAGCCGTAGCAGTCTCAGAGACCAAAAATCCAATGTTTAGTCTTGATGAGAGAATTGAGATGATAACACAAGCGATAGCGCCACTCAAAAACGTCAAAGTGGTGGGTTTTAATAACCTTACAGTAGAGCTTGCTAAGACGCATGGCGCGAGTATTCTTATCCGTGGTCTTCGTGCGGTAAGCGACTTTGAATTTGAGCTTCAACTTGGCTATTTAAACAACTCTCTTGATGAGACTATCGAGACGGTGTACCTTATGCCAAAACTTAAGCATGCTTTTATCAGCTCTTCCATCGTGCGAAATCTTTTAAAGTTTCATGGCAAAACTGACCATTTAGTTCCAGAAGAAGTTCAAAAAATTATAGGAAAAAACAAAGCATGTATATTGCCATAGAAGGGATAGACACCGCAGGTAAAAGTACCCAAATCGCGAGTCTTGCCGCAGAGTTTCCCCATGCCATTATCACCAAAGAACCAGGAGCTACTCCCATAGGAAAAGAGATACGAGAACTTCTTTTAAATGCGCGTGCACAAAGTAAAAAAGCGGAATTTTTACTCTTTTTAGCAGACCGAGCCGAGCACATTAAAGAGGTGATAGAGCCAAATTTGGACAAAATGATTATCTCTGACAGAAGTGCTGTGAGCGGTGTTGCGTATGGACTGATTCAGGGTGAAATTCAAAAAGAAGATTTGGTTTTACTCAACCATTTTGCTACAAACGGTATTTATCCCCAAAGAGTTTTTTTGCTTTGGCTGACAAAAGAAGAACTTGAATTCAGACTTTCTCAAAAAGATTTAGATGCCATTGAGCTTCGTGGAAGTGCGTACCTTTTAAAAATACAAGATGCCATCATAGAGGCGGCAAAACTGCTTAAACTAGAACTTATTATTTTAGATGCAACGCAAAGCAGAGAAAAGATTTTTACTCAGATACTAAACAATATCATAAGCGAGAACTCTTAGACTCTTTCTCTCTGAGTTTATCTTTTTTACTTTTCCCCTTCCCTTTTATGGGAGCTGGACCTTTCATTTTTTGTACCGTCTCTCCTGTGAGTTCAAAACCTTTGATTTGTTCTTTTTGGAGTTTTATATGAGAACGTTTTTCTATTAAAGCAAAATGCTCTTTATCTTCATGGTCTACAAAACTTATAGCAACACCTGACTTGCCTGCACGTGCAGTACGTCCTATACGGTGAATATAGTCTGCGGGTGAGCGAGGCAAATCATAATTTATCACGCAGTTGATCTCCTCTATATCCAAACCTCGCGCGGCAATATCTGTCGCAAACAGAAGATTGATTTTTTTCTCTTTAAAAGCACAGAGTGTCTCTTCTCTTATATCTTGTTCTAAATCACCATTAAATGAAGCTGCTTTAAAACCGTATTTTCTAAACTTTTGTGCGATATTATCGGTCGCACGCTTGTTTGCCATAAAAATCAAAACTAAATCCCAACTATTTTCTTGCAATAACGCTCGAAGCAGTGGCCCACGATTTTCTTTATTGACTTCTATCGCTCTTTGATTGATTTTTTCTACTGTTTGTGTCTCATCAATGGTAACTTCAACTGGATTTTGTGTAATTTTTGAAGCGATTTGTAACATTTTCTCAGGATACGTTGCAGAAAAAAGGAGATTTTGTCGCTTTGTGGGTATGGTTTGGAGGATTAAATCAAGTTCTTCCATAAACCCAAGATTTAACATTTTGTCCGCTTCATCTAAAATAAAAAATTCAATATATGAGAGATTCATCTGCTTTTTACTCAGCACATCTAAAAATCTCCCTGCAGTTGCAACTAATATATCACACCCTTGCTGTATTTCATAGAGTTGCACCCCGATACTTTCTCCGCCAATAATACTTACAACCTTAGGTTTTTTAGGCAAATATGCTCCAAAAGTTTTAAAAGCTTCTGCCACTTGAAGCGTCAATTCTCTTGTTGGAGTGAGGATTAGAGCCTTGATTTTAGCTTTTCCTTCTCCCCTGTCTTGAGACCAAAGTTGCAAAATTGGCAAGATAAAACTTGCACTTTTCCCACTTCCTGTTTGCGCCCTTACTAGCATATCTCGACGCTCAAGAACAAGAGGAATAGCTTTTTCTTGAATGGGTGTGGGTTTTATATACCCTTTGTTTTTCAGCGCAAAGAGTATCTCTTTTGATAAGCCAAGTTTAGAAAATGGCATCTACTTGCAATTTCCTGTGCGCTTGCCGCTTATTGTTGAAATCATCTTCATCCCTTGACTCGTCATTTCAATTTTACCTTCAGCGGTTGTTTTTTTATATGTCATTTTTCCTGTAGAGACTGATTTTTCACCCTCAGTAGTACACTCTACTGTCCACATAACTGTATTGCCAACCGTTTTGTTTTGTGTTAATTTACAATCTTTACTCTCTTGAGACGACTGCGTGGGAATCAAATCTTTTTCACTTATGCAATAGCTGTAAGTTATTGGAGGCATACTAAACCCCATCTCTTGCATTTGCATCGTTGTCGTCCATTGCCACATTCCAGGTTTGAGATCAAGCTCTTTTGCCTCAGTTGCAACAGCTCCAAGGGTTACAAAAAAAACAATTTTCACGATAAATTTAAACATGGGGCATCCTTTATTTTTATATTTTATAGGTTTGTATTATATGTCAATCAACCTTATATTACATAAGAGCTACCCAAGAGCTCTGTGTGTAAATCAAATACAAGATTAAAAATGGTATCCTTGCACGCAAAATTAAACGGACATATTTTAAAAAAAGGAACCCAATGATTGCTTCTTTGAGAGGGATGAATGATATTTTAAGTGAAGATTATGAGAGATTTACGTACTTTATACAAACAGCGACAAATATAGCTCAAAATTATGGTTTTCATTTTATAGAGACTCCACTTTTAGAAGAAACTGCCCTTTTTAAACGCTCTGTTGGAGAATCAAGTGACATTGTCACCAAAGAGATGTACCAGTTTATCGATAAAGGTGAAAATGATGTTTGCCTTCGCCCAGAGGGAACAGCGGGAGTTGTTCGTGCTTTTGTCCAAAAAAAACTTGATAAGGCAGGTGGCATCCACCGCTTTTTTTACCACGGTTGCATGTTTCGTTATGAGAGACCGCAAAAAGGTCGTTTAAGACAATTTCATCAGTTTGGAGTTGAAAGCTTTGGAGTGGAGAGTGTTTACGAAGATGCTACCATGATTATGATGGTAGCCGATATTTTATCAGCGTGCGGCATCAGCTACAGACTTCAGCTTAACTCCCTTGGCGACATACAGTGTATGCCACAGTATCGCGATCGTTTAGTCTCGTTTATTGCCTCTGTAGAGGGGGAGATTTGTGAAGATTGCCTTAGAAGAAAAGTGACTAATCCTATTCGAGTACTTGATTGTAAAAATGCTTCATGCCAAGCTCTTTACGTTCATGCCCCTAAGCTCATCGACAATCTTTGTGCGTCATGCCAAGATGATTTTGATACACTCAAAAATATACTTTATGAGAACAACATTGCCTACGAAATCAACACAAATCTTGTTCGCGGACTTGATTATTATTCCAAAACTGCATTTGAATTTGTAAGCGATGCTATCGGCTCTCAGAGTGCTATCGCTGGCGGCGGACGTTATGACAGGCTTGTAGAATTTTTAGATGGCCGCCCTACTCCTGCAGTAGGCTTTGCAATGGGAGTTGAGCGACTCTTAGAGCTCATTAAGATGCCCCAATCCAAGCGCGAGGGGTATTACATTGGAGCCATGGACGATGAAGCGATAAGCACGGTGGTAAAGTTAGCACAGAAAAAACGCAAATCAGATAAAACAAACATAGAGTTCAAGGCAAAAAATCTTAAAAATCACCTCAAAGCAGCCGATAAAGTAAACGCAAAATTTTGTTGTGTCATCGGTGAAGATGAGATGAAAAACGGAACTATTTGGGTGAAAGATTTGGAAGAAAAAACAGAAAAAACATTACAGCAAAGGGAATTTTAAACAGATGAAAAATTATGGTCTCAATATCTGGTCAAATAATAATTTTATTATTGAAGATGGTCAACTCAAATTAAATTATAAATCTATGCCCTCTCTTTTGGAAATAACCGAAGAGATTCGTTTAGATGATGTGAAAGGACCGATTTTACTCCGATTTCCACACCTTATAAAAAAACAAATTACAAGTCTTTACTCTTATTTTGACAAGGCTATGTACGACAATGATTACAAAGGGACTTTCAATGCTGTTTTTCCTTTGAAAGTCAACCAGTTTCCACATGCTGTCGAAGCCGTCACGACACAAGGCAAAAACTTCAACTATGGATTAGAAGCAGGCTCTAAGGCAGAACTCATTCTAGCCATGGCAAAAACGCCTCATGGTGCCAACATCACAGTCAACGGATTTAAAGACAAAGAGATGATTACCCTTGGCTTTATTGCGGCGCAAAGCGGTCATAACATCACAATCACTATCGAGGGCATCGGCGAGCTTGAGACTATTATAGCGGTGGCAAATGAGTGTGATTTGAAAGTTCCTAACATTGGCATACGCGTCAGACTTCATAGCGGCGGAAGCGGCATTTGGGCAAAAAGCGGGGGAATGGATGCAAAATTTGGACTCACTTCAACAGAGATTATTGAAGCGATACGATTGCTTGAATCAGAAGAATTGCTCCAAAATTTAAACATGGTTCACTTTCATATAGGTTCTCAAATGTCCGACATAGCACCTCTTAAACGTGCACTTAGAGAAGCGGGAAATATTTACGCGGAACTCAAAAAAATGGGAGCCACAGCCCTTGATAGCATCAATATAGGTGGTGGTTTAGCAGTCGAATATGATCAACATTCACACGCAAAAGCCCGCAACTACTCCATAGAAGAGTTTTCAAACAGTGTTGTTTTTGCTCTCAAAGAAATCATGGATGCCAAACATGTAAAACATCCCAATATTTTTACAGAATCTGGACGCTTTATCGTCGCTTCGCATGCTGTTCTTATCACTCCTGTTTTAGAACTTTTTACCCATGATTATCAAGAGCAACTTCTTAATTTTAAAGAGGTTAATCCTCCTCTAATCAATGAACTCATCGACTTAAACAGACTTTTAAACAACAAAAATTGTACCGAATATCTCCATGATGCGCTCGACCATATTGAATCACTTTTAACTCTGTTTGATTTGGGCTATATTGATTTGCAAGACCGCTCAAATGCTGAGATTTTAGTGCACAATATCATCAGAAAAGCTCTCTATTTATCCTCATCAAATCCAACAAATGAGCTTGAAGAGTTGCATATAAAGCTTCAAGAAAGATACCTCATAAATGCATCTATTTTTCAAAGTTTACCTGATTATTGGGGACTTGATCAGCATTTTCCAGTTATGCCGCTGCACCATCTCAATGTCACACCTATACGTGCGGCATCTCTTTGGGACATCACCTGCGACAGCGATGGAGAGATAGGTTTTAACCCTGCCAAACCTTTGTATCTTCATGACGTAAACCTTGATGAAGAGGAGTACTTTTTGGGTTTTTTCAATGTTGGAGCATACCAAGAAACTCTCGGCATGGAGCATAATCTTTTTACACACCCAAGTGAATATACTATCCATATAAGCGATACATCTTATGAAATTGCAAACGTTGTGGAGTCGAAAAATATTTTAGAGATTCTGGGCTCTGTGGGTTATTGCGAAGAAGAGATTTTAAATAATCTTAAAACAGATTTGTTAAAAAGTGACTTTATAACAGAAAAAGAAAAAGATGATACACTTGCAAAGCTTGAGACATTTTTACAACAAAATGGTTATTTAAGAACTACATATTAAAGGCTTATTGTGGGAATTTATGCAGATATAAAAGAAGATTTCGTTAATGCTTATAAAAACGACCCTGCTTTAAATTCCAGGGTTGATTTTTTATTTAATTATCCTGGAGTTTGGGCGATAGCATGGTATAGAATAGCACATAAACTTCATACAAATAATTTTAAACGATTGGCTCGAATGATTATGGGCATTAACCAAATTTTGACAAATATTGATATCCATCCCGCAGCTCAAATAGGTAGCAGAGTTTTTATTGATCATGGTTTTGGAGTGGTGATTGGTCAAACTGCTATTGTTGAAGATGATGTACTTATCTATCAAGGAGTGACTCTTGGTGGAGTTTCGCTTACGCAGGGGAAACGTCATCCTACTATCAAAAAAGGTGCTGTTATAGGTGCTGGTGCGAAAATTCTTGGAAATATTGTTATCGGTGAGTACGCTAAAATCGGTGCAAATTCTGTAGTCGTAAAAGCAGTTCCTGATGGCTCAACTGCCATTGGTATTCCTGCACACGTGATACAAAAAGGGCGCAATCAAGAGCCACTTATGCATAACATGCTCCCAGACATTAACAAAGAGATGTTTGAATATCTCCTTAAAAGGGTTGCTATCTTAGAACATATTTTAGTTGAAGACAATAAAAAACTTCTTGAAGAAGATTTAGAACTCGAAAATATCTATGAAGCATTTATTCGAGCGATGAAAAACTAAATAATTTTTTATATAAACTTATTTACATTATTCTTTTAGTATAATTCCCCCTAAATTTTTAACCGGGGGTTTCAATGCTAACAAACCGCATTAACACATTATCTGAATCAATTACCATCGCTATAACTACACTTGCTCAAGAATTAAAAGCAAGTGGAAAAGATGTTTTGAGTTTTTCCGCGGGCGAACCTGACTTTGGAACGCCACAGGTGATAAAAGATGCAGCAATAGCTGCAATCAATAATAACTTTTCAAAATATACCGCTGTAGATGGAATTCTTCCTCTTAAAGAAGCTATTGCTTTGAAACTTAAAAGAGATAATGGACTTATCTATACTCCAAACCAAATCATGACAAACAATGGTGCAAAACACTCTTTGTTTAATCTTTTTGCTGTCACAATCGAAAATGGTGCCGAGGTAATTATTCCTGCTCCTTACTGGGTTACTTACCCTGAGCTTGTGAAGTATTGCGGTGGGGTTGTAGTTGAGATTCAAACAGATGATGCAAGTGGTTTTAAAATAACTCCAGAACAACTCAAAGCTGCCATCACTCCAAAAACAGTGATGCTTGTTCTTACCTCTCCTTCAAATCCAACGGGCTGTATTTATTCAAAAGAAGAACTGACTGCACTTGGAAAAGTTTTAGAAGGAACTGACATCATTGTGGCAAGTGATGAAATGTATGAAAAACTTACCTTTGATGGTACTTTTACCTCTGCAGCAGCCGTGAGTGAGGATATGTTTAAGCGAACAGTCACGATCAATGGTCTCAGTAAATCAGTAGCCATGACGGGCTGGAGATTTGGTTATATGGCTGCGGCAAATACAGAGCTTATCCAAGCAACAAAAAAACTTCAGTCTCAAAGCACATCAAATGTCAACTCTATCACCCAAATGGCAGCAATTGCAGGGCTTAATGGTAGTGCAGATGCAGAGATAGAGATGATGAGAAAAGTGTTTATAGAGCGCCGTGATGAAGCGGTAAAACTCATAAATGCTATCGATGGACTCAGCGTTATTAAGCCAGATGGTGCTTTTTATTTATTTGTAAACATTAAAGAAGTGAGTAATGATTCTCTTACTTTTGCAAAAGAACTTTTAGATAAAAAACTCGTAGCAGTTGTGCCAGGTATTGCATTTGGAAGTGAGGGACATTTTCGACTCAGCTTTGCGACAAATATCGAAACAATACGAACAGGAATTGCAAGAATAGCTGAGTACGTAAAAGAACTTAAAGCGTAATCTTTTCCCATGCTAAACTTTGGCATGGGAAAAAAATTATTTTAAAGCTCTCAAAGCTTCGATAACCTCGTCAAGATTTGCCATTGGGATATGCACTTTCCACTCTGGCTCATTTGCATTTCCTACTAAAGATATCCCAATACTAGCCACATCTTCACTCTTCTCACCATAAGGTTTTTCTATTTTAGTTACCGAGATAACACCTTTTTTTGTTCCACTTAAATTGATGACTGTTGACATATTCTTGCTCCTTAAATATAGACTTCTTTCATAACCTAAAACTAAGCGAACGATTCTGCAGCGTTAGCGAAGCCTTAGTGAGTGTGTTTTAGGTTATGAAAGAAGTCTATNNTTCTTTTACTTGAGTAGTCTAGCTATTTTGACCTGAAGTTTGAGCCATTCTCTTTGCTCTAAAAGTGGAAAACCTCCATAGGTTTTACCGCTCTCTTTGATATTGTTTGTTATGCCGCTTCTTGCAGCGAAGGTAGAAAATGGNNGCGATTTCTAAGTGCCCTGCAAAGGCAGATTGTCCACCGACTACGACATTGCGTCCAAGTTTTGTAGAACCAGCACATCCTGATTGCGCTACGAAAACTGAATATTCTCCGATTTCGCAGTTATGTCCGATTTGCACAAGGTTGTCGATGCGAACACCTTTTTTAATCCAAGTNNGTTCCAAAAACAGCTCTATCAACACTGACATTGGAGCCAATCTCAACATCATCTTCGATAACGACGTTTCCATTTTGGTAAATCTTTTTGTGTTCACCACGGTTATTTGTAGCAAAACCAAAACCATCTGCGCCGATAACTGTATTGGCATGAATAGTGCAATTACTTCCTATTTTACAATCTCTATACACTGTTACACTTGGATATAGTACTGTATTGTCCCCAACAACTGCGTTTGAGCCAATGTAAACATGAGCCAAAATGGTNNCAGTTTTTGCCGATTATTGCACCCTTGGCTATCTCTGCTTTAGAAGAGACTTTACTCCCCTCGCCTATCTTGGCTAGCGCTAGTGTGTCGTCTTCTATCACAGGAGCAAAAGCTTGAGAGAGTGTTGCCATAGACCAGTAAGAATTCTCAACAACCAAGGCTATGCATCCCGTTGGCACATGTTCTACTAAAGAAGCAGGAACTATCACAGCTGCCGCTTTTGTATTTTGTATATCTTTGATATATTTCGAGTTAGCTACAAAAGAAACTTCAGAGAAAGTTGCATCTTTAAGAGCATTCATGCCCGTAATTTCTACATCTTTAGAGCTAAACTCTATCTCTAAAATCTCAGCAATCATGCTTAGTTTCATCACTTATCTCTCAAGTGCGACAGAGCCGCTTCTTACTATCTCTTTTGGGTTATATCTTTTAATGACAGCTAAAAAATTATCAATTCTTTTTGGCTCGTCTGTTACCATGGCGATCACGACATTTTCTCCAACATTGACGATTTTTCCGTTGTATGCTTCACACAACGCATTGATATCGCTCAAATTTTCCGTGATAGGAAACTTTACCATAGCCATCTCTTTTTCAACCAAATCTGCATGCTCATACACTCTTAAAACAGGGATAAGCTTATGCAGCTGTTTGGTAATTTGCTCGATTACACGCACNNAGAACCCGAAGTGACGATGGTGAGTCTTGAGTATTTACTCTCAGGAATCGGAGCAACCGTTAAAGAGGTGATGTTGTATCCACGTCCAGAGAAAAGATTTGTTATACGAGACAAAACACTTGCTTCGTTGACGACTATGACTGAGACAACTCTTCTTTCACTATTTTCAGTCATTATTTTGTCTCCTTTTTCTCTAATAGCATCATGTTAAATAAACTTCCCCCCGATGGAACCATCGGCATAACGTTCTCAAATCTTTCAACAACCACATCTATAAATGCAACAATATTTTTTGCAACCGCATCTTGAAGTGCAAAGTCAAACTCTTCTTTTGTTGTCACTCTGTATCCAATCCCACCAAAAGCTTCTGAGAGCTTTACAAAGTCTGGCTGAACGCTCAAATCTGTTTCACTGTGGCGTTTGTCGTAAAAGAGTGTTTGCCACTGACGCACCATTCCAAGGAAGTTATTATTTAATATGATATTAATAACGGGAATATTTTTCTCAACTGCCGTCATGAGCTCTTGAACATTCATAAGAATAGAACCATCACCCGTGAAGTTGATACTCACCTTATCAGGACATGCCACTTTGACACCGATTGCTGCAGGAAAACCAAAGCCCATTGTTCCAAGTCCACCTGAGGTTATCCATTGGTTTGGACGAGAAAAAGGGTAAAACTGTGCCGCCCACATTTGGTGTTGTCCAACGTCTGTAGAGATATTAGCACTATCTCCAAGAAGCTCGCCAACACGTTTTACAACCCATTGAGGCTTAAGTCTCTCTGTATCTTCATGAAAGGTTAATGGATGCAATGCATCAAAATGAGCAATGGTTTCTCTCCAAGACTCATAATTTTCAGGATGGATATGCTCACATTGCTCGAGCATATCAATGACAACATTTTTAACATCCCCAACAATTGGATAGTCAGCATTGACAAGTTTTGAAATACTTGCAGGGTCAATATCGACATGAATAACACCTGCATTTTTAGCAAATTCTGAGAGTTTTCCAGTAACGCGGTCATCAAACCGAGCTCCAAGCCCTATAACCAAATCTGTCTCACTCATCGCCATATTTGCAGCGTATGAGCCGTGCATTCCAAGCATGGAGATAAGCAAATCATCATCAAAGGATAAAACACCGCGAGCCATTAAAGTCTCAACTGCTGGAATACCTGTTTTGTGAACTAACTCTCGCACTTCATACGATGCGTTTGAGTTTATGATACCGCCACCTAGATAAAAAATTGGTCTTTTTGCCTTTGAGATAGCATCCATGGCTTTTTTGATTTGACGTGGATTGCCTTTTACATGAGGCTTGTAGGTTTCAAGTTCAAGTGCAATATCATAATTAAACTCAGCAATTTGCGCTGTGACATCTTTTGGAATATCGACATGCACAGGACCAGGACGCCCACTGCGCGCTATATGAAACGCCTCTTTAAGAACACGTGGCAAATCTCGAGCATCCGTTACAAGATAGTTGTGTTTTGTACAAGGTCGACTAATACCTACAGCATCAATCTCTTGAAAAGCATCTGTTCCAATAAGGCTCATAGGAACTTGACCTGAAACTACAACCAAAGGAACTGAATCCATATACGCATCTGCTAAACCCGTTACAGCATTTGTAAAGCCTGGTCCACTAGTAATCATGGCAACACCAACTTTTCCACTTGCTTTTGCATATCCCTCGGCCGCATGAATAGAAGCTTGCTCATGACGATTTAATATATGCTTAAATCCTCTTTGTTTATATATTTCGTCATATACGTTCATGATTGCTCCACCTGGGTAACCAAAAACCGTATCTACCCCTTCAGCAATAAAAGCTTCAATGACCATTTGTGCACCAGTTATTTGCATCAAAAGTCCCCCATTCTTAAGTAATTTTTTTTAAAAAGTTGATTATTATAGGTAAACATAACTATATTATAGGTTAAAACAAGAGGATACTTTGAAGCTAAAAACTATTCTAAGATTGAGGGGACTATCATGGATGGTCGCCACATCTTCATGGAGCCTTTTGTTTGCATATCTAGCGTCAATTTACTCTGTGGATACTGTTTTTTAAAAGTGGCATAAAAGCTCTCAATCTGATCTTGAACTCCAAAACATAAAATGTAGTTTTTTATCCCGTTTTCTATAATTTGTTGATCCCTTTTTTGCTGAACGGCTTGTTCTAGTTGCACCATATACGACCAGCCAAACATCGTTGCTAGGGAGATAAATTTTGAGCTTATGTTCATATAGGCACTTAAGACATCTCTAACTCCAAGGGCATTCCCCTCAACTGCATATGCATTTGCAAGAGAGAGGTCATTTGTGTATTGCTTTTGAAGTGCCAACCCCTCTTGAGTGTTTTGCAAATCCTCTGAAGTTGCTAAAATATTATAGGCTAGCTCCCTATCTTCATCTTTTAGCGCAGCAAAAAACTTTTGTTTTGCTTCAATTTCTTCAATCAAATCTTTAGCAACCTCTTCAAAATCGCTAAAGTCTGCTAAAACTCGGAGCAATTTTATAGCAGCATGCGTCTCATTTTCATCTAAAAATTTTCGTATATTGATATAGAGTATATCTGCGTAATTCATCAGTGTTGTATATTCAGGAAATTCTTTTAAAAATGGGTGGAGTTTTATAAGTTCAAATGTTCCTCTAAAATCTTTTTGTCCAAGAGAAATTTTAAACATTCTATAAACATCTCCTTGGGCAAAGAGCTCTTGGATTATTTTTGTTTTTTCACTGATTCCTCTGTATGGAGCCAAAAGCTCTTTTGCCTTATCCATCCCTTTTGGGTCAATAGAGTATTTTTGCGCTAAAACAAAAGATTTTTTCCAATTCATTTCTAAATTTTGAAACAATTGGGACTCTTTATAAATAGGGTGCATATTTGCCAAAGCATAGGCTAGAGGAATTTTTCCTTGAGCGATAAATGTTGAGAATTTTTCAAACTCTTCATACTCATGAATGAGTTTTTGCATGATTGTATTTTTATCTGGTATATTTTTAAAAGACTTAAAGAGTTCTATAGCTGTATGTTTCTCATTTGATTCTAGTGCTTGCTGTGCTTTTTTGAGTGTCATGTCCCAAATAACGCCAACTTGAGTGCTAACTTTTGTATATTGCAAAAGTGGATTTTTTTCAATATATTTGTAGATGATGTCGTAGTTTTTTTTAAGCATCAACTCTTTCAATTTCTCTTCATATTCATAAATATCATAAAAGAAAAGTTCATTTTTTTGTGTTGCTATAATGAGCGTGTTTCTCCTCTCATCAAAAGCAAGTGCTGTGATGGCTGCACTGAGTTTGATATAGTTTTTGCTTAGAAGTTTATATGTTTGGAGTTCATACACCAAAATATATCCAAGAGTTGTCCCTAAAAATAAAAAAAGATTATCAGAACTTTTTGTTACCTGCAAAACATTATCATGAATCCCTTCGATTCTCGCAACTGTTCTGCCATACTTTACATCCCAAATAATCCCTTTGCTATCTTTGTCTACCGTAAACAATCTGTTATTCGTTAAAAAAAGGGATTTGGTTACGGGTGCGGCATGGGCTCTGAGTTTATGAGAAGGGGTCATGCTTATCAGATGAAAAAGAGAGATATTTTTATCATAACTTGCAGTCGCCAAGGTTTGTCCATCATCGCTAAAAGAGATGTCATTCACGGCGTCAAGATGCATAGGGAGTGTAAAAGCGAGCTTTCCATTTTTGATATCAATCGCAAAAGTTTTTCCATCTTCCCCACAAGAGAACATATAGGTGTTATTTGGGTCAATCCCAACACAAGAGACTTCACCCTGATGTCTATTTACTTTGCCAATTGCTTTTTTGGTTTTTGTATGAAAAAGTCTTGCCTCTTTTGCATCCGAGCTAATAGATGCAAAATACTCCCCATCTTGGCTAAAAGCCACAACACTATTTTTATATCTTTCATGAATCATATTGGCTTTAAATCCACCCAAAACATCCAAAGTATCTTTGTTGAGATACATGATGGTTGTTTGACTATCGACTATGAGTAGTTTATCCTCATCAAGTATCTTTATGAGGATGATAGGTTTGGCTAGATTTTTTTTCTTAAATGGATTCATGATTAGCCTCTTAAATAGCCCTCTTTTTTTAGTGCCGCTGTGATGCGTAATTGATGCTCTTCCCCTTTTGTTTCCATATGAACGGTGACATTCGCATCGCCATATTCAAGAGAAATGGCAGTTCTATCGTAAGAAATATAGACAATATTTGCATTTAACTCTTGGAGTATTTGCGTAAATCTCATAAGCGAGCCAGGTTTATCAACTAAAGTGACAGTTATATTCATTTTTCTGCCTGATTTTAATAAACCTTTTTCGATGATGACTGAGAGAAGGGTCACATCCATGTTGCCACCGCTTAAAAGTGCCACTACCTTTTTGCCCTTTAAGTGTTCAAGTTTGTGATGCAAAAGTGCAGCTACACCCACTGCTCCTGCACCCTCGACAACAAGCTTTTGTTTTTCTAGCAAAAATAAAATCGCACTTGCTATCTCTTCATCATCCACACTTATAAATCTATCTACTGTGTCAAGGATGTGAGCGAGGGTAATTTTTGATGCGTCTCTCACCGCAATACCATCGGCAATCGTTCGCACACTCGTTGTGTGAACTGCTTCTTTGAGCTCAAAAGAGTTTTTTAGTGCAGGAGCCCCTTTGGCACTCACACCAATGACTTCTATATTTGGATTGATACTTTTAAAGGCACTTGCCATGCCAGAGATAAGTCCGCCACCCCCTGTTGGGATGAGAATGGCATCAAAATCAGCACATTTTTCCAAAATCTCTAGTGCTACCGTCCCTTGCCCCTCCATCACTTTTTCATCTTCAAAAGGATGGACAAAGGTTAAGGTATTTTCTTGTGCGTACTTTAAGGCATAAGCATACGCCTCATCGTAGTTTGCACCTGCCAAAATAACCTCAGCACCATAATGTCGCACTCCGTTTATTTTAGTCAGTGGAGTTGACTCAGGCATGACGATGACCGCTTGGATGGCAAATTTTAAAGCAGAAAGTGCAACTCCCTGCGCATGATTGCCTGCACTCGCAGTCACAACACCACATGAGCGCTCTATGTCTGTTAAAGAGGCTATTTTGTTATAGGCGCCTCGTATTTTAAAAGCACCAGTGACTTGAAGATTTTCTTTTTTTAAGTATACCTCGCAACCCGAAATATCACTAAGATAAGGAGCATATGAAAAAGGGGTGTCAATGACTATATCTTTTATCCGCTCTCGCGCTTCATAAATTTTTTTAATATCTAACAATTTGACCCTTTTAAAGTGAGCGATGTTCAACCATGCTACACAAATTTTGAACAACTCTCATCCCTGCATCTGTCGCTTTTTGAGCCGCAGCGTTATTGACGATACCTTTTTGAGCCCAAAAAACTTTTACATCGCCTCTTGCGATACATGTATCTGCGATAGCATCAAGCGCATCAGGTTTTCTAAAAATGTTGACCATATCTACTGCAAATGGGATATCGGCAAGTGAGACATAGACTTTTTCACCAAGAATAGTCTCTTCTTTTGGGTACACAGGGACTATTTTATACCCTGCGGCTTGCAAATACTTCGCAACTCTGTGACTATCTTTTGTCTCATCTGGAGAGAGACCTAAAACTGCAATAGTTTTGACACTTTGAAAAATTTCTTTGATTTCTTGTTTGTTTGCATTAATGGAGGGAAATTCGCATTCCATACTAAATCCTTCTTTTAAATTGGGGACTTATTATAGCAAACTAATCAAAAAAAATTCTCTATCACCCTACTCTCTATTAGCTATTTTCATCGCTAGTTTACGCGCGATTGGAAAAACAAGCAAGATACTTGGAAAGGCTATAGCATAAGCGATTATCCACGCATGAAACCAGATTTCTAAGAAGTTCTCAACGAATCCTAAGTTTATCAAAGTGATGATACCCGACATGATAAAGCTCATAAATCCTGAAAGCAGCAGTGCTTGAACTCTGTGCAGATGTTTGATTGAAACCATTTTTTTCCTTTTACTAATAGTACACACTCAAATGAACTCGTCCATTTTAGTTATGTAAGTTATGGTGAAAGTCTACTCTATAAAACTTTTAAAATACTCTAAAATTTTTTCTTCAAGCCAATACTGCGGCTCACGCAAGTTTCCTGCAATAAAACCTACATGCCCGCCGTTTTTACTCACTTGCAAGGTGATATTTGGAGAAAGTTCCTCTCTTGTGGGGAGAATTTTTTCACTCATGAAAGGGTCATCAAGTGCATGGATGATTAAAGTAGGAATGCGTATATGTATCAAATACTGTTTAGCACTAGATTTTTCATAATACTCCTGCGCTGAGCCAAATCCGTGAATGGGGGCTGTATACGCAGCATCAAATTCCCAAAAATTTCTTAATTTTTTCACTTCATTTTTCTCTAAACCAATCAAGGATTTTATATCATGATGCTCATATTTTTGTAACAACGAACGCTTTAAATCTCTCAATAAAATATATTGATAAAATTTTGCAAAACCTCTGTCCATTTGAGTCGCAGAGACTTCTAACTGCATAGGTGCCGATACACAAATAGCCCCACTCAGCAGTGCGCGCTCGCCCTCTTCGCCTAAAAGTTTTAAAAGCATATTTGCACCCAGCGAATAACCCACTGCAAAAAGTTTGGCTTGTGGAAATGTTGTATGCACATGGTGTATCCAAGCCTTTGCATCGAGTGTTTCACCGCTATGATAGGACTTTGCAAATCGATTTGACTTGCCCGAACAGCCCCTAAAATGCATCACGACCGAGGGAATCTTTTCTTCTTGTAAAGCATTCATAACCCCCTGAATATAGGGCGAATGAAACGAGCCAGCTAAACCATGAAACAAAATAACTATGGCTTTTGCATCCCTATTTTTTGGTTTCTCAAGCCAATAGCACTCCACAAAATCACCATCTTCAAGCTCAAAAACTTCTATCTCTGCTTGCGGAGTCTTTATTTTTCTAAAAAAAGATGAAAAGAGTGTTTGCACATGTCTGTTTCTGAGTCCAAAAGAGGTCGTAAAAGCTTGATTTTTCATATTTAAATTATCTTCTCCTGTCCTATTCTGTAAAGTGCAAAATCATACTTGAGCGGGTCGTTTTTGTCAAACTTTTTCAGCGCTTGTGTGAGTTCAATAGCGGCTTGCAAATCATACGTATCTCTATGCAAAAGTCCGAGTTTTTTTGAAACCTTAAACGTATGCGTATCAAGCGGCATGATAAGGTCACCCTTATTTACGCCCTTCCACAGCCCCATGTCGATAGCATCATCCCGCACCATCCAGCGTAAAAACATCATCCACCGCTTTAGCGCCCCCGCACCTTTTGTTTTTGTCGTGACCTTTGAAGTCAAAAAATCATACCCTTTACTTGTATGCGCAAACAAATCTCGCAGCATCATGATAAGAGCATTGATCCCCTCGATGGTACTGTTATTTGCGCTATATCCGCTCATAAAAACCTCTTCCAAAGTCGTTTTTTCATGCAACCGCTTCAGAGCAATAAACAAAGCCGCAACATCTTCACTCGTCTGAAATCGGTAGTAGTGGTTTTTAAGTGCCTCTTGTATTTAAACATCACTTTTGCTTAAAAGTGAAAAATCAAGCGAGTCCAAAAACTTCACAATCTGCTTCACATTTCCATAAGAAAAAAGGGCACAAATAAGTGAAACGCTCGGATCTTTATACCGATACGCCACCAAAATCGGGTCAAGCCTCTCTAGCGAAATCTCACCCAAAGCATTGCACTTGAGCACCTGTGCATCAAGGAGTTTTTTAATCTTCAAAAATCGTATCAATTTCTTTCATGATGGCATCAGTTTTTACAAGTGCGTTTATGATGCGGTTGTAGTGTTTTAAGTCGCTTCGGCTTAGTTCTCGCCCTACTCTGTCTTTGAGCCATTTTTGGGCTGGTTGGTATCCGCCTATGTAAAATTCCCATGCGATGAGAGGGATATTTGAGATGGCTACTTCGGGGTTGATTTGGAGAGTTACTTTTTCATTTGCTACGATAAAATCTTTTTGATTTAGTTTATTTGTGATGTGTGGATTTCCGTCATCTATCTCTATGATGCGTTCATTTAAGCTCTCATCTTCTAGCAGATGAATTTGTCGTAGTTTTGCTCCCATCTCTACCAACTGCCAAAATGTTTTAATTTCAGGAAATGCAACGCGTGGAAAATCTATCTTCAAAAACTCTTTGTATTTTTCTCGATAAGCATGAGAGTGTAAAACTGCGTAAATATAGTCCAAAATGTCGATAGGTGCGAAAGCATTAGTAGGTGAGACTAAAGTCACACTTCCAAAAATATTCTTTTGTCCATAAACTTAACTATTATACCCTAAAAAGTTTAGGAAAAATCAATAGGATCCATATCAATATCTGTATCGTGGCGATGGACAAAGTTGAGTGCTTTGAGCAGTGCGATGCGTTCTTTGGAGCGTAGCAATATGTGGTAACGGTATTTGTTGGCGATTCGTTCGATAGCGTTTTTGCCGTATCCTACTATCTCAACAGTGCCGATACCTTGAAGTTTGGCTACGGTTTCGTGCAGAATAGTTTGTGCTTTGGCTTCTTTGGTTTGGCTTATCAAAATACGAGCCAAAAAAACAAAAGGGGGGTAGAAATCTTTTGCAAACTTTAGTTCATCTTGAATAAAAACCTCGTAATTGTCCAAATATTTAGCAAAAAATTCACGATTGGCGCTTTCAATTATCACAGTAGCCTCTTTGGCTCTTCCGCACCTGCCACTAAGTTGTTGCATCAATGCCACGGCTTTTTGCGTAGAGCGGTAATCCCCAATCCCCAAAAGATAATCCAATCCCGTAATAATGCCCAGCGTAATATTGGCATAATCATGCCCCTTGCTCAGCATTTGCGTACCTACTAATAGTTGTATCTCTCCGCTATCAAAGCGTTCGATGGTTTTTTGCAGTTTTTTAGCACTGTTGATACGGTCTTTGTCAAATTGCTCTATCTCGATACCCTCAATGGCTTGTTGAACAATCTCAATGGCTTCAACCGTGCCAATGCGTTGCGATAGAAGCGGAGAGTGACCGCAATTTTGACACGTCTCAATAATGGTTTGAGTAAAGTTGCAATAGTGGCATCGTAGGAGTCGGTATTTGGAATGAATCGCCATACCAACCGAACAAAAAGGGCATTTATGCGTCTCACCGCACGAGGGGCAAGTGAGGTATTTAAAGTTGGCACGAGTGGGGATAAAAAGAATGGTTTGATTGCCTTTGATACGGTTTTGTTTAATGGCATCGATGAGCGTTGCATCGATCGTATTGTTTGATGGAGTTTTGAAAATATAGCTCTTTTTGGTTTGGATATAGGCTTCTTGGAGTCGCACCACGGGGAGCTTTTGA
>DJAA01000046.1:47428-47605 GCA_002428085.1 Sulfurimonas sp. UBA6014
GAGCTTTGAGTCTATCGCCCATCAACAGAGCCACATCACGGGCGTTGTAGCGAGGATAAGAGGAGGATTTGTAGCTGTCATCGTGTTCTTCATCGACGACAATCAATCCGATAGCGTTTAAGGGCAAAAAGAGCGTACTTCTAGCCCCCGCTACGATACGGACTTTGCCGCTACCAA
>DJAA01000046.1:47627-47813 GCA_002428085.1 Sulfurimonas sp. UBA6014
AAATGGCAACTTTGTCATCAAAATAGTGTTTGAGGCGTTTGCCCATTTGAGGCGTGAGGTTGATTTCGGGCATCAATAAAATGGCTTGTTTGCCCTCACTAAGCGTATCGGCTATCAAAGAGATAAACACTTCGCTTTTACCGCTGCCCGTTACACCAAAGAGGAGAGATTTGGGGTGGGTTTGGA
>DJAA01000046.1:47824-49522 GCA_002428085.1 Sulfurimonas sp. UBA6014
ATGGGCGTGAAGTTTTAACCTTGCTTTTTGGTGAGACTAAAGTCTCACTTCCTATAGAAAAGGGGACAAAAAGTGCTAACGCTTTGGATAGGGTGCTAAAGTAATAGGAGCTGATAAATTGAGCAATTTTAATTTGAAAAGATGAGTAGCGTAGATGAGTAATTGATAAAATCTCTAAAACCTCAAACTCTGTAGGATTGGAGGTCTTTTGGGTAACGACTGCTTTTTTGAGCGTTGAGCCAACGGGTACTTCGATAATTGTACCTATTGGTATGATTTTTTTTGAGAAATAGGTTAAAATAGGAGCTTTTGAGCCAACAAGAGCCACAAGGTAGTAGTGCAAACGATTACTCTAATTTATCGCAAGAACCACTTTTGCAGGTGAGTTTATTGTTGCCCAAAGTAAAGGTTGCATTACCTAAGCTTCCAGGCAAAACAAAAGTATATTGTGTAGCATTATCCCGTTTCCAACACCCTTTTTCACCTGAAGCACAACTTTTCACAGGATATTGAAGTACATCATTGGCAGTTCCTCCACCATCGTTGTCTTTGTTAAAGGTACTAAAGGCATAGCTACCCGTACTGCCCAAATCGTTAATAGGTGTAAAATCACCTTTTAGGATTCTCTTTTGCTTTTCGGCTCCAATGGCACCACGCACGGCTGCTAAAGTTGTTCGTGCCTTAATGATTTTCGCATCGTCTCGCGAACTGGCCAACTTTGGAATGGCAATACCCGCCAAAATACCAATCACAACAATCACGAATATCAACTCTATCATTGAAAATGCCACTCTTGATTTGGTCATATTGTGTACCTTTTTAAATTTTATTTATATCTATTAGATTAATCAAATACAGATATCTAAGTTTTTAGGTATCTGTATTTATTTAATGTCAATAGAAAATAACTTTGTGTTTTTATTCTACTACACTTGAAGCACCAAATTGATGAACTCCTACTAAGTTTTTGCTTGTTGCTTTTAGAATAACTTTTTGACATGTATCACTAGAGCCCAATGCACTAACGGTCAAATTGGTTTCTTGTCCCGATAGACCAAAGCAACCACTATCATTGACAATTTTGCACGACGAATACAAAGCACCCAACTCGGAAGATGTAGATGGAAAAAGTACAGCAGTAGCACTGTAACCATTGCCCACATCATTGATGCACGTGGTTAAATTCGTGATTTCTGCAACCATTTTTGCATCATCTCTGCTTGCTTGTATTTTAGGGATAGCGACGGATGCGAGTATGCCAACTATGGCAACAACAAAAACAACCTCAAGCAGTGTNNCCTTTTGGAAATTCATACCAAACGGCACAATGCCATTTGGTAAAATGAACTATTCGCTTACGCTTGAAGAACCAAATGTATGAGTTGCAAGCATACCTTTAGCTGTAGCTTTTGTTTGAGCTTTTGCACATGCACCTGCTGTATCAGTACCGTTTCCTACAGTTAAGTTTGAATCACCTTGTGGTGTAAGGGCAAAACATTTACCATCTTGTGTAGATTTGCACGATGCATAACTTGTAATAATAGCTGCTGTGATAGGTGTACCAGAAGCAGTATAACCAGCACCTACGTCACCGATACATGTTGCTAAGTTTGTAAGCTCTTTAGATACTTTTGCATCATCTCTAGTTGCTGCCAATTTTGGGATAGCAACCGCTGCCAAAATACCAATAATCGCCAC
>DJAA01000028.1:0-3152 GCA_002428085.1 Sulfurimonas sp. UBA6014
GAAAGAATTTCAAAAAATAGTTGATATTCAATCTAAAAATGGATATGAGTTATTTGAGAAGATTCATGCATTTGTTATAAAAAATAAACAATATGCAAAAGATGTATCAATAAATAAAATTAAAGTTTCTAAGGCTTTAGAAGAGCACTATAAAAAATCTATTGCTCAACCAGTTCAAAAGGAAGGCAAGACACAATATAAAAGTGTTTTCAATAAATTTGAAATTCAAAAAACACAAAGATTGGCGAACAAAGTATCTACTTTTTTAAGTGGAAGCTCCATCAAAGGAGCAATATCAACAGCTTATCAAGAGTATATCTATAAAAAAGAGAAGCAAAAAGGAGTAGATAAATATTTTGATGCTAGAGGAGATAAGCTTTTTAGAAATCTTTCTATCTCTGATTCTGTGGCACAAAAAGCTGATTCACAAATAGGATATGCTATAAATAAAGAGAGATTTGAAAGTGAAGATGATGCTGAAATTTCTACTTTTGTTGAAATTAATTCTAAAGGAAGTGAATTTTTAATTTTGCTTGACATAAAAGAATTAAAAAATGATGAAGGTAAAATTATAGATGAAATCATTACAAAAGAAAAAATTGTTGAAGTATGCAATCAGCATTATAAGTTGATTTATGAAGATAAAGAGTCTCATGTTAAACCACTTAAAGAGAATCAATTTTTACTTAGTATTGGGAAGCATAGCGGAGCAAGAGCTGTTACGATAGCTGGCTTGAGAAAGATTCTTGTTAAGCTAGCACAAATACAAAACAAAAGAGATGAAGGAGATGACGCTGAAAAAAGAGTAGAAAGGCTTTATAAAAAAAGTCATTTTGAAAATGAGATGATAGCAAGCTTGTTTACAGAAGAACGACAACTTGATGACAAGGAAAAAAGAACTTGGAGAGATGGTAAAAATTTTATAGAAAATCCATCTGAGTTAGAACAAATAATAAAGCAACGAAAAAGTGTAACCATAAATGCTATTCTAACAGAGGAAACAACAGTCTGGAAATTTGGAGAATCAAAAGACACAGATAAACTTGACTCCTTTGGTTGGGTTTTATGTGAATTTATCAGTGATGATGAGTTTAAAAAAGAGCTTGAAATTTTCAAAGTGCATGAAAGCACATTAATAAAAGACAAAGAAAACAGACAAAAAGATGCACTTCAAGCCATACAAACCGCGAAACTCCAAGTACAAAAAGAGACTCTTGCGAAAGAGCAAAAAAGAGTAGAAGAGGAACAAAAGCTCGAAGATGCAAAAAAAGCCAAGGCACAAGAATTTGCTCAAATGTCTCCGCTAGAGAGAAAGATTACAGAGTTAGAGAGTATAACTTCAATGCCAAAAACAACTCTTATTTTGAAAAATATTCAAAATGCAGTACTTGAAGAATTTAAAGATGAAGCTCTTGGCTTGTTAAAAAAATTAATGATTGAAAATAAAGAGTGGAAAGAGCAACCAACAGGAAAAAATCCTGCAAAAGATAAAGAGTACCAACGAACGCTTGAAGTCAAAAAATTAATAGGATAACAAATGGCAAGAGTATTGATTAGTTCTCTAGGAACAGGTGATATAAAAAAAGATAGTGATCAGGATTATAAATCAACAATATATAGTATTGATGGCAAAGAGTATCCTGAAACATTAACGGCAAAAGTATTGATAGAACATTTTTTTATCGAAAAAGTTATTTTCATAGGTACAAATAAATCGATGTGGGACAATCTGTACTATAGTGTTGATGGTAGCGATGAAAAGTATTTGGACTCTTTGACGAGCAAAAAGAAACTAGGTGTAGCAATAGAAGACTTAACATTTTTGGAAAACCAAATTGATAATTTTTTAGGCGATGTTGGCTCAAAAGTACTGCTTATTGATTATGGGCAAAACAATCAAAATGAAATTTGGGATAATTTTGAAAAATTATTAGAAATAAAAGATTTGATAAGCGATGGTGATGAGATTTACTTAGATATTACCCACGGATTTAGATATATGCCTATATTAAATCTTTTTTTATTGGAATTTATATCTATTTTTAAAGCTCCGACCATAAACATTAAAGGCGTTTACTATGGAATGTTTTCAGACAAAATATCGGAAATCATAGATTTTAAAATCTTTTTTGATTTGCTAGAGTGGACAAAAGCAGTCAATATGTTTAAATATAATTCAAATGCACAACAACTCATTGAGCTACTTTCTAAAGATGATAACGATGATGTGGCAAAAATATTTACACAATTCAACAATAATCTTCAACTAGCAAACATGTCTTCATTGTGGCAATTCATGAAAGGTGCTAGTAAAAAAATTAAAAAATTGACAGATTCTGATAACAAAATCATTAAGTTGCTATCATCAGATATTATCAATATGACCATAAGATTTGATAAAGAAAAACAGAGTAATTTTCAGTATGAACTAGCGGTTTGGCTTGCTGAAAATAAAAATTTTGCTTTGAGCTATATAGCACTATATGAAGCTATCATTACAAAATCTTGTGAACTCAAAAGCTATGACATAAATGATTATAAGCAACGAGAAGATGCTAAAAAATCAATAGGTAATGATAAATGGGGGCAGTATTTTTATACAAAGCATAAAGACAGTCTATCTGAAATCAGAAATAGCATAACTCATCAGTCTAATGATAGAAAAGATATGGTCAAGCAAGATATAGATAAATTAAATGTTTTTATTGAAACTTTTGAAAGCTATTTTAGGCAATAACCATGCCAAAACTAACAAAAACAGAGCGATTTAATATCCTCATCGAGGAGTTTAACAAGAGTGGGGATAGAACTCTTGATATTTATGATGAAGTACTCAAACAACGCTTAGGAGTCGATTCTAAGCAGACTCAGCGACTCATTGAGGAGTTTATGCTCAAATATAAATCAGTTGAAGAGGTCAAAGGCAAAAGACGAAAAACTTATAAGCTCTTAGAACCGATGGATTTATTTAAGGAATCTTTTGATCACTTTGAAGAGATTGGCTGGTTTTTTTCTATGGCTCATGATGGCGACCCTGAAATCTTTAAAGAGTTGGCACACTATGCAAACTCAGACAAAGATATATACAAGTTTAAAAACACCCCTTTTGAAGACACAAAAACACTCGAATCAAAAGAGGTTTTTAGACGACT
>DJAA01000028.1:3208-8693 GCA_002428085.1 Sulfurimonas sp. UBA6014
CTTGTTTTTATGGATAACAACTGGTATTTGGCATTTATTGATGATGAAGAAAAACTGCGTTTTGCTCGAATTTCTTTCATAGACAAGGTTGACTACGCTTCAAACAGTGGCTCATTTCAAAAGGTCTCAGTTCAAAAACAGATGCAATTTTTAGAAAGTTCAGTCCAAAACTCTCTAACACTTTACGGCGTAACACCGCACACTGCAACCATAAAAGCAATGCCAAACATAGCGAAATATTTTGACGAGAACATGAAAATATTTTTATCTTCGCAGAAGTTTCAAAAGAAGCTTGAAGATGGCTCGGTTCTTTTTACACTCAGCTACACACAGGAGCTTGAGATTTTGCCATTTATCCAAAAATGGATGCCTGACCTAATCATCTTGGAGCCAAAGGAACTCAAAAAAGCATATAATGAAAAACTCTCAACAGCCATAGCAAATCTAAATATTCCATAGTATAATACGAGATAATTTATAAAATCAAGGATTATAGTATGAATAAAGTGTTAATTTCTCAAAACAAACATTGGGAAAAAAGATATGACGGTTTGCATGAGAGAGAGATTTTTTCAAAACTTGTTCGAAATCTCCAAACAAAACATATTCAAGTGCTTCAAGGCATAAGACGTGGTGGGAAATCTTCGCTNNGGAAACCATCTTTACCAAACAACCGACCCTTTGGAGATACTCTACATTAACCTCGATGATCCCTTTTTTATAAAATACTCAAACAACCCAGAGGGGATTTATGAAATCATACAAACAGCACAAAAACTGACCCAAAAAGAGGTAAAGTACCTTTTTTTAGATGAAGTCCAAGCCATAAATGGCTGGGAAAAATATGTAAAAAGCGTCTATGATAGCTCTGAATTTCAAAAAATATTTATCACAGGATCTAACTCTTCACTGCTTAATGGTGAGTATGCAACACTCCTTAGCGGAAGGTATCTCTCTACAAAAGTCTATCCGCTTAGTTTTAGCGAAATTTTAAAAATCAACAACATCAATACTCCTCTTGAATTAAACAAACAGCTTCCAAAGGTTTTAAAAATAGTCGATGAGATGATGAGTTATGGCTCGTTTGTAGAGGTTTACGAGCTACAAAATGAGTTCAAAAGGGAGATTCTTAGTAGCTACTATGAGACGATACTGCTTAAAGATTGTATAGCAAATAGCCAAATCAGGGAGACTAGAGGCTTTAAGGAGCTAAGTTTTTATGCCCTTACTAACCTTGCCTCTCTCTACTCCTACGCTTCCTTGTCAAAAGCCTTAAGGCTCAATGACAAATCTACAAAAGAGTATGTAGAAATTTTGGAAAGTTCTTACCTCTTTAGCGAGATAAAGATTTTTTCCTATTCGCTCAAAGAGCAGATAAATAACAAAAAAAAGCTCTATCTCTGTGACAACGGATTTACAAATCTTACATCTACCTTTAGCGCCAACTATGGGAAACTTTTAGAAAATCTTGTTTTTAGCGAACTATCAAAACAAGGGTGTGAGATATATTTTTACAACAAAGAGGGCGAATGTGATTTTATAGTCAAAAAAAACGATAAAACAGTTGCCATTCAAGTCTGCTATGAGATAAACGAACAAAACAGAACTAGAGAAATGGAGGGCATCTTAAAGCTTCCATTTGAAGTAGATGAGAGGTACATCATTACCTACAACCAGCAAAACCAGCGAGTAAACAACATAGAAATAGTTAGCTTTTGGCAATATTTTTCCAATAACTAGACATAAAAATACTATATAAACCACTACTATTTCATAAAATTTTAAAAGGATTTCTATGAAATTAGTAACCATCAACAACAAAGTTCACATGATTAAAAATAGAGTTATATGGACTTTTAACCCATCTTCACGCACAGTAAAAAGCAAAAAAATCTACAATCGCAAAAAAAGTAAACTAAATTTAAATAGTCACTTTTAGTCTACTCAATTTTCTATACTTCCTGTAACAAATTAGTTACAAAGGAAGAAAATGAAAAATCAAATCGAGCTGCTAAGTAAGTACAATATTGGTTCATTAGACCACATGACTCACATTGATAATTTAGATACTATTTTAAAACATGGTTTGTTCGCTCATAATAATCCTTACAAAAAAAAGGATATTAGCAATCTTGAAGTAAATGCAAGACGCAGTAAAATTGAAAATATATACAATAGAAATATTCATGATTATGTTCCATTTTACTTTAATCCAAGAAATGCAATGATGTATAAAAATAAATGTGAAAACATCGTTGTACTTGCATTTAGTAAGCAAATTTTACTCATGGAACAACCTATATTTACAGATAAAAATGCAGCAACTTCTGATGTGCATTTTTATAATACTATTGACGATTTAAAAAAAATAAATTGGAATTATGTTTGGTCTGATAGCTGGAATTCTAAACAAAACGCAACCGAAGTCAAGCAGTCAATGATGTCGGAGGTTCTTGTGTACTCACATGTGTCGATAAAATACCTAATAGGTTTTTATGTAAAATCAAAAAATGTGAGTGATTATTTAGTTGAGAAATATCGCATACCAGCCAATAAAATTAAAATCAACGCAAATATGTTTTTTGCTTAAAGGGAAAAATTATGATTATAGAAAAAACAGGAAATATTTTTACAACAAAAGCTCAAACAATTGTAAATACTGTGAATTGTGTTGGTTTTATGGGTGCTGGTATTGCATATGAATTTAAACTTAGAGAGCCAGATATGTTTCATAAATACAAACAGTTATGCCAAGAGCACCAAATACAAATAGGTAAACTTTGGATACATACAGTTTCAGATGTCAAAACGTATGCTAAGGTTTTAAACTTTCCAACAAAACTTGATTGGAAACATCCATCACAAGAAAAATACCTTCATGAAGGCTTAGAGAAGTTTGTGACAACTTATGAACAAAAATCTATAAATTCTATAGCTTTTCCTCTGCTAGGAGCCGATAAAGGTGGCTTAGATAAAAATATTTCATTGAAAATTATGCACCAATATTTAGATCAATGCGACATAAATGTAGAAATTTGGCATTTCGATCCATATGCCAAAGATGATCTTTATGAAGATTTTAAATCTATCTTTTTAGAGATAGAAACACAAACGATTAAAGAGCAATCGAGTATCAAAAAAGACAAAATAGAACTAGTGAAAAAGAATCTTCAAAGAGAAGATATAAACTCTTTGAGTGGACTTTTAAGAGTAAGGGGCATTGGTGATGTCACAATAGAAAAACTTTTTTCTTTTGTGAAACATTATAACAAAAGCAATAAAAGCCTATTTGATTTTTAACATGACAAACTTCCTCATAGCCTATGATATCTTTAATGACAAAAGATTGCCTAAGGTCAAAAGAGTTGCTTACTCTTTTGCACTTGGTGGGCAGCGTTCGGCGGTTGAAGCGCCTCTTGGGGAGTCTTTCATGAGAGAGCTTATATCTCAGTTGTTACAGCTTACAAAAGAAGAAGACAAGCTCAACATCATTAAGTTTTTAGACAAGCCTATCTTGCTTGGAAGAGCCAAACATGTAGCGTATGAAAATAAAGGAATTATAATTTTATGAAAACTGTTGTGATTGATAAAAAAGATGCGAAACTGACATTTGAAAACAGTGCCATAAAAGTTGAGCAGCAGTCCATCCCCTTTAAACATATTGATTTGCTGATACTTAATTATAAAATAAATCTCAACACAGGCGATATTTTAAAACTCACCAAAGAAGATATTTCTATTTTAATCGTTTCACATGCCAACGATAATCTTTCACTTATAAGCAGTGCTAACACAAAAAACGGTGAAATAAAATTGGCTCAATTTATTTCACATGCCAGAGATATTGAGTTTGCTAGGTACTTTATCTCTAGCAAAATCACCCAACATGCCCATCAACTTAAAAATTACGAGACCGCACCGCTTGAGTATGAAAATGAGCTATTGCAACTTCAAAATGCAACTTCCATAGAGGAGATAATGGGCATAGAAGGTGCCTTTGCTAGAAAATACTTTCAAGAATTTTTCTCTCTCTTTCCATCTCAAATGCACAAAGGAAAACGAAGCAAACAACCGCCACTTGACCCTGTAAACGCCATACTCTCTTTTTGGTATTCGCTTTACTACAACATCATCACCGTAAAACTTATGAGTCATGGTTACGAGCCAAGTTTGGGCTACCTGCACAAACCTTTTCGCACACATAATGCTCTCGCTTCAGACATGCTGGAGCTTTTTCGTGCCGATATAAATGACGCTGTTGTGCAGATTTTTAAAAACAATATTTTGGAGATGGATGATTTTAGCAAAAATGGCGGTGTTTACTTAAAGTTTGAGGGAAGAAAAAAACTATGGAGCTATTTTATAGCTCTAGTTGATACACTCAAACCAAAACTAGACCATGAAATAGCAACGCTCAAGCAGATGATACATGATGAAAAAAACACTCATAATTAAAAACCCTTATACAAAAATAAAAATCTACTCAAGCTACATGGTGGTGACATCAAATCAAGAGAGCAGTGTGATAGCATTTTGCCACATCAAAGAGCTATACATCAACAAAACCATCCTGCTGACACCATCACAGCTTCTCAAGATGGCATCTTTTTTTAGTCTCTTTTTTATAGACCATCATGGATACATCCTTGCGACCATAAGGCTTGAAAATGACAAGGCATGATTTTGTGGTTTGCTATGACATTGCAGATGTGAAACGACTTCGCAAGGTCTCAAAATGCCTCGAAAAAAAAGCATTTCGCATACAAAAGTCCATCTTTTTTTATCCACAAGCTTCCCAAGAAGAGATATTTGAGCTAGTAGATGAGCTAGAAACCATACTCGATGAGGCAGAAGACGACATACGCATCTATCATGTAGATGTTAAAAATTCTATTGCTCTTGAGAGCGGCATTGATTTGAAAAATTTTAACCTTTTAATCTAAGGAGAGCTTATGAATATACATGAAAAGATAGAAAAAATATTTTCTCAAGAAAGAAGTGACGCACCTGATTGGGCGATGGAGTTGCTAGGCGAGCTTAAAGCCATCAGGTCAATGCTAGAAAATCAAAAACCTAGAGAGTTCAGCCCGCAAAATCAAACATCATTTTATAATTTTGTAAATGATTTGAGAGCAAGCATGAAGCCAGATGTAGTAAACAACATTTATCCTGAAATAATATACCAAAATAAAAAGATAGGCGTAAACTTCAAAGGGCTCCTTTACTACAAAGAAAACGCATCACTTTTACCACGAGAAGAAGCCTTTAAAGTATATAGATATTTATACGAGCATAAGCTACAAGCGGTATAATATGAATCTTTTATCCAAAAAAAGTTTTTTGACAGTTCATTGTTAAAGATATTTTTAAGATTAGTAATTTTATATTTACGGGGTTTCCAAGGTGTTTAAACTTAAAATAAGCTTTTTTTTACTGTTAAAGTTTTTCTTAAGAATACAACCATCGCAATTACCGTAGCTAGAAG
>DJAA01000053.1:0-19232 GCA_002428085.1 Sulfurimonas sp. UBA6014
CACTTATTTTTAGAATTGGCGAAATAAAAATATTAACTGGTTTGATTTTAGGGGTGTATTATAGTTTGAAAAATCCCGATACGGTCATTTTTAATGCCAACAGAAACTAAAGCGTGGAAGAGTTGAACGACTTAAATGCTAAATAGTTAGAACAGTTGATGAAAAAAGAGTGTCAAAAACTTTGGAAAATAAAGAGATAGTCGGTACCCAAAACGGTACCCAATAAATAAAAGGTTAAGTTTTTGATTTTTTATTTTATTTCAAAGTTCGTTGTGTAGGGATTTTAAAAGTGGTGGGTTCTGAGTGACTCGAACACTCGACCGCTCCGTTATGAGCGGAGAGCTCTAACCAACTGAGCTAAGAACCCACTTTGTAGGGTGGAATTTTACTCAAGAGCACCTTATATTTTGCTGATTTTGACTATTTTGTATTTATCATCCAAAGGGAAAAAATATCTAAATAATTCCAAAATGATTGTAAAGATTCTTCCGAAATTCCCTCTGTTTTTAAGTCTTCAAGTATTGGGATATAAAGTTCTAGCCAAGTATCTCTAGCATCTTGTGTAATTCTAAAAGGGGCGTGTCTTGCTATCATTCTTGGCGCTCCTCGATTTTGTTCAAAATGATTTGTCCCGCCGCATATTTGTATAAAAAAATCACTAGCATGTTTTTTTGCCATCTCAAACTCTGCTTCATCTTTTGGAAATAGATGCCGTATACTGCTCTCTTTTATAAGCTCATAATGGACAAAAACAATCTCTCTAATCCCCTCTTCTGTCACTTCAGCTAAAAATTGTGGGATTGGTTTTGCAACGGGGGGTCTGGCTCCAAAGGGGGCTTTTGTAAGTGTTAAATTCATACACTTTCCTTTATTTGTGGTTTGATTTTATAAGATACTGCGTATAAAAGAGGCACAAATACTAAGTTAAGTACAGTTGCCCATGCGATTCCAAATCCCATTGAAACTGCCATGGGCTGGAGTATAATAGCTTGTCCTGAAGCAAAAAAGATAAGCGTGAACAAACCCAAAACTGTTGTAAGGGATGTAAGAAATATAGGTCGCAAACGATTTTTTGCTTTTTGCATCAAATCCTCTGTGTCTTTTGCGTCTTGGATAAAACTCACCATGATAAGTCCATCATTGACAACAACGCCGGCAAGTCCTACGATACCAATCATCCCTGTCATGGTCATATTTAAGCCCATGACTAAATGTCCAAAATAGACTCCAAATATAACAAGTGGAATCGTACTCATAACAATTAAAGATTTTTTTATAGAGTCAAACAGCCATACTAAAGTGATGAAAATTAAAAATATTGCTATCACAGCCGATTGCAATATTTCGATTTTATTTTTGGCATTCTCTTTTTCTTCCCCTTTTATATCTACAACAAAACCCTCACTTTTTAACTTTTCAAATGCGGGAGTCATGATTTTCATGACCTCAGCAGAGGTGATTGCTTTTTTATCTAAAGAGGCAAAAAGGCTTCGTATGCGCACTCCATCTTCTTTTTTTAGTTCCACAAATCCTTGTACAATCACAAAATCACAAACCTCTTTTAAGGCTATAAACTGATTTGTTGCAGGGATTTGAATCTCTATCCCGTTGATGGATTCTAAATGCTCATTTGCAGAACTTTCAATTTTAATGCGAATAAGTCCACTTTCATTGAACATTTTTCCATATTCACCTTTGAGATAATACGACCGCAATTCATTTGAGATCATCTCTTCATTGAAACCAAGTCCTTGTCCATAAGCATTTACGCGGAGTTTGAGCTCTTTTTCTCCGATATCTGCATCGTTAGAGATATCATTGACCCCTTTTATTTTTTGCAGTTGTTCTTCTAAATATGCCAGTGCGCTTAGGATACTTTTTTCATCTTTGCCACTGAGACTTACTTCGATGTCATTTGCCACAACTCCCGCTCCAGGGACTCGCACCATTAGCTCTTCATAAACCTTGCCATGACTATCTTGTAAATCTCTAAATGGTTTAACAATTTCTTCAAGTATTTTTCCTACTTCCTTAGCATCATGCTCTCGTATGAGCACATTTTTATCGTAGTCTAGAGAAAAAAGTGGATTGATATACATATCAAAAACATTACTTGGAGCTCTTTCATGAAGGTCTATAAATATATGAAAAAAGTTCTCTCCAACTTCTGCTCTGTTTTTAGCATCCATTCGAAAACCAATGACCGACGTCACAGAAGAGACATCATTTTTATCAAGCTTTGCAAGGATTGATTTTTCTATCTCTGTTATGACCGCTTCAGTATCTTTGAGCTCATTATTGACATTTACCTTGCCAAGAACATACACTTGCGTCGTATCAAAATCTGGAAAAAGCTGAAATTTAGAGTTTTTTACCAAAACAAAGGTTAAAGCAAAAACACTTACCACGATAACAATTAAAGAAGTCCATGGTCTCTTAAATACAAAATGTAAAACTTTAAAGTGCCAAGAGTTAAGTCTATCCCAAAGCTTTTTAGTATATCTCGCTTCAGGCGAAACCTTCAAAAAATCATGGGCGTGTAAAGGTAAAAAGAAAAATGCTTCAAACAAGGATGAAAGGAGCAAAACAGTTATCATGATGGGGATGATTTTTATGAAAGTTCCCATTTCGCCGCTGAGTAACAGCATGGGTAAAAAGGCAAAAACCGTCGTGAGTGTCGAAGCTAAAACAGCAGGAAACATCTCCACAGCTCCAACTATCGTCGCTTCCCTTTTGTCCATTCCCTCTTCCATGTGTCTATAAATATTCTCCGCTACGACAATCGCCTCATCGACAAGCATACCAAGCGCGATAAGAGCACCCAGCAATGAGAGCATATTTAAGCTATGTCCCAACAATTGACTCACGATAAGACCTATCATAAAACTCACAGGAATACCGATAGCAACAACCACCGCAATCCCCCTGTTTATAAAAACAAGCATGGAAATAAAAACAAGAATAAGACCAAAAGCAATATTGGAAAAAACAATATTTAAACGATTTTTTATCCAAACTGAAGTATCGGTATATATCGCATATTGAAGTTCTGGATGTTTGAGAGAATTCTCTTTTAAAATTTTTCGAATATCTTTGACTAAGGCTATGGCATTGCCTTCTTTTGATTTTGTCACATTGAGCGATATATTTCTACTCCCATTGTAATGTGAGAGCTCCACTTCATCGCTGAGCTTGAATGAAACATCGGCTATGTCGCCTATACGAACTCTTATACCAGAGATATTAACAATCGTATCTTCAACACTCTCTTTATTTTTTTCGCCATTAAAAGTCGATATATAAAGGTGACTACCCTTCTCTTTAATAGTTCCAATAGGAAAAATTGAGCTTGTTTTTTGAAGTGCTGCGACCACTAAAGTGGGTTGCAATCCGTAAGCTTGTATTTTTTTTTCATCCAAGGCGATGACCAACTCTTCATCGGCATCACCACGAATAGATATCTCGCTCAAATCTTTTAACACGCTCAGTTGACTCTTGAGCTCCTCAGCTTTTAAAAGCAGTTCCTCTTTTTGTGCATTCCCAGCAATGGCAATCAATACAAGAGGAAACGCATGCGTTTTGATTTTTGCAATCGGTTCTGCCATATCCGAGGGCAAATCTTTTCTCACCGAGCTCACAACATCTTTGACATCATTGAGTACATTTGCATTATCAGAGCCAGGTTTTATGTCAACACTTATCGAAAATGAGCCATTTTTAATGTTTGTTGTTATGACATCAAGCTCGTTGATATTTTGAAGTTCATCTTCTATGCTTTTGACTACCATTTTATCCAGAACATCTGCAGAGGTCCCAGCGTAACCACCAGTAATAAGCACTTTATCCATATTCATGGGAGGAAAAATTTCTTTTGGGATATTACTATAAGCAAAAATCGACAAGAGGAGGATAAACACGAGCAATATATGGTTGAGCAGTGGTTTATCAAGAGAAAATTCTATAAATTTGCGAATCATTATTTGCCTTTAGAAACTTTAAAAACTTTAGAAAAGTGTATCAAGAATTTGGTTTTTAAACTTGATAGATTCGACAGAGTTACGAATAAGTCTATTCTCCTCTTTTAAAATTTCATATTCACCTTGAAGTTTTGAGATATCCCTGCTTTTAAAATATATTTGTTGCTGAATGTAAATTTTTGGAAACATAAACATGCATAAAAATGACAACACAAAAAAAATATAGAGAAAATAGTTCAAATCAAGATCTTTTTTTGGGTTGAGAACTAAATCAACTTCATCCAATAAATCTATTTTTTCACTCATCCTCTATCCATCTCAAAAATTCTCATTTTGGCACTTCTGCTTCTTGGATTGGCTTTGAGCTCATCATCTTGTCCCATGATGGGTTTTTTTGTACCGATTTTTCCCTTTGCATGATGGTTCCCACAAGTGCACCGCATAGCTTCACTTGGGCAGATACAAGATTTGCTCCAGGCAGAAAATGCTTGCTTTACAATTCTATCTTCAAGCGAATGAAAAGAGATAATGGCAATCTTCGCATGGGGAAAATTCGCCTCTTCTATACTTTGGAGCAATGACTTGAGCTCCCCTAATTCATCATTTACCTCTATACGGATAGCTTGCATAAGCAAAGTAGCAGGGTGTATTTTTTTTCCTGCAGGCATAAAAGGTTTTATGGAGTCACTGAGTTGTTTTGCAGAGGTAAAGGGACGATTTTTGACAATATGTGCAGCGATTTTTTTGTAGTTTCTAAGCTCACCATACTCTAGTAAAACTCTCTCTAGTTCATGTGTCGGGTATTGGTTTACAACATACGCTGCGTGTAAAGAGGCATCCTCATCCATTCGCATATCAAGGTTCTGGCTCTCATAAGAAAACCCTCTTGTTTTTTGGTCAAGCTGAAGTGACGAAACGCCGATATCAGCAAGCACGCCCCGAATCTTTGAGACATCAACATGCATAAGAATATCTTTCATGACACGAGAGAAACGTCCTTTTCTTATGCTTACTCTCTCGCCAAATTTTTCCAGTCTTTTTGTCGAAAAATCTATGGCAGTTTGGTCTTGGTCTATCGCAATAAGTGTAATATGAGGATTGGCTTCTAAAATCTTACTCGAATGCCCACCGTATCCTAAAGTGCAGTCAATTATTACTCCCTCCTCTATTGCTTCAAAGAGCGATACAACTTCACGATAAAGAACCGGAATATGGGGAATATCTTGCAAAAAAAACCTTTGTTGAAATTTTGCAAAATTATACATTAATTTTGTATAATTTAATTTTTAATATAGTATCATCTACACGAGCAAAGGTCTCTAAATAGGGATATTTTAGTTTATACAGAGCTCAAGTATCTCTGTATGAAACTGTATAATTTACTCATAATAGACTTCTTTTGGATTGCTTCGCTTTGCTCGCAATGANNAAGCAATCTTTGGTTTGAAAGAAATCTAATAGTTAAAAATCATCTACACTCACAAAAGGAATTTATTATGACAGATACTTCTCTTATGCTCATGATTACAATTGTTCTTGTCTTACTCGCCATCGTTTTGTATTTTTTTTATAAAAATGCAACATTAAAAAAGAGAAATACTGCTGAAAAAACGCTTCAACCTCTTGATGTTCAAGAGGTTGATCCCGATATCTACACATCAAAACCAACAAAGCGCGAGAAGCCTGAGGCAATGCAAGAGGAAACTTTTGCTAAGCAAAGTAGCGTCACTCCAACAACAAAAACGACTCCAACAAAAAAAGCAAATCTCCTTCGAAAAAGAGAGGTGCCCGCACATGACAAAATCACAAAAAATAGTTTCAAAGAGTTTGCAGGTTTACGCATTCTTGTTGCGGAAGACAATATCATCAATCAAAAAGTAATCACTGGACTTTTGGCAGATTCAGGGATAGAGATTATTCTCGCCCAAGACGGGCAAGAAGCTTTAGATATACTTGAAAATGAACATGACTTCACAATGATTCTTATGGATGCCCACATGCCAAGAATGGATGGTTTTGAAGCAACGCGCGAAATAAGAACCAACCCAAAATATGACCATATCGTTATCGTTGCTCTCAGTGGAGACACTGCCACAGATGATGTGAAAAAGATGAATGAAGCAGGAATGGATGAGCACCTTGAAAAACCTTTAAGAATGGAGACGCTCTACGATATGCTCTATGCTTATACAAGCAACAACACGACGAGTGAACACAACAAAACAGATGAGCTCATGACACAACCACTGCAGATAAAAAAAGGTCTTGAAATTTGTGGGGGCGATGAGAGTTTTTACCATGAAATCCTAGATGCATTCGTTTCTCAGTATGCAGATTCATCGACACAACTCCAAAATTTGATAGCTCATCATGAAGATAAAAAAGCCGATAAATTACTTCTGGATATCACTGGTATCACTGCCAATATTGGGGCTGAGAATCTCAAAAAAATAGCAGAAAAGTTAAAAGAATCTTTAAAAACAAAACAGGACCATCAAGATATTTTGACAGAGTATACAAAACATCTTGATGCGCTCTTAAAAGATATTCGAGCTTATAAATAAAAAGGAGAATGCATTCGCAATGACCTTCATTGCGAATGCAAACGTGCTTTTTTATCGGATTTGTCCATTTCCATAAATTTTAAATTTATAAGTCGTTAAGCCTTCTATCCCCATAGGTCCGCGAGCATGAAGCTTGTTTGTACTGATACCCACCTCTGCACCAAATCCAAAAACTCCTCCATCAGTAAAGCGTGTTGAAGCATTTACATAAACACAAGCCGAATCAATAGCATTTAAAAACTGCTCAGCTACCGTAATATTTTGAGTAACAATCGCCTCCGAGTGACCTGAACTAAATCGTACAATATGCTCAATCGCACCCTCTAGACCTGAAACAATCTTAATATTTAAAATATTTGCCAGATACTCCGTATCGAAATCTTCATCACTCGCACGTGGGACATCAATAATACTTTGAGTATTGATACACCCTTTAAGCTGTGTATGTGCCTCATCAAATGCGCTCTTTAAAAGAGGAAGTGCATGTTTTGCTATGGCGATGTCAACCAAAAGCGTCTCCATGGCATTACAAACAGCAGGACGCTGCACTTTTGCATTGAGCGCAATTGCAATAGCATCATCAAGTTTTGCCTCTTTATCTATGTAAATATGGCACTGCCCTTTGTCATGCTTTACGACACTTACCGTTGCATTATCACACACATATTTGATAAGCTCTGCTCCACCGCGAGGGATAATCAAATCAACATATTTATCCATCTTTATAAGTTTCGTCACACCTTCTCTTGAAGAGTCGGGGATGAGTGAAATCAGAGATTTTGGCAAATCATTTTTTTCCAAAGTCGCCTGAAGAACTTTTGCTATAGCTTTGTTGGAGTTTTGCGCCTCTTTCCCACCTTTGAGGACACAAACGTTTGAACTTTTAAAGCATAAAGCTGCGGTGTCAGAGGTGACATTTGGACGCGATTCGTAGATAATACCGATGACACCGATAGGGATAGATACTTTTTCAATTTTTAAATTATTTTCAGTAACCCAGCCATCGATGATGCGACCCACAGGCTCTTTGAGTGCTGCTATCTCTTCAATGGCAACCGCCATGGCTTCTATGCGGCTCTCATCTAAAAAGAGTCTATCTTTGAGTGGTGCAGATAAGTTATTTTTATCAGCTTCTGACATGTCCAAAGCGTTTGCTTCAAGCAAATCCATCGTATTAGCACGGATGGAAAATGCCATGTCTTTTAGGATTTTGTTTTTTTCTGCTCCTGTGAGCGTCGCTAGAACTCTGCTTGCCGATTTTGCTTCTTGTAAAAATTTTTCCATATTTTTGCCTTAAATTTAATAATGATATACTAGCATAAAAAATTAGGACTCCCATGAAAACTCTTACATTTATTGGCAACGGAAATATGGCTTTAAGTATAGCAAAGGGGTTAAAACATAGTTACAACATTGAAGTTGTTGGCAGAGATTTGCAAAAACTTGATGCATTTGAAAAAGAGCTTGGTGTGAGTGTAGCAAAACATCTACTGAGTCGATTTGACATGAGTGACAAAACTCTTTTGCTGTGTGTAAAACCTTCTAATGTCGAAGAGATTTCAAAAATACTCTCGGGCAGAGCAAGAGTTATTTTCTCTGTTTTAGCAGGAACTTCCATCGAAAAAATTCGTAAACATTTCAATCCACAAGCGGTTGTAAGAGCCATGCCAAACCTCGCTGCAAGTGTGGGTAAATCTATAACAACGTTAACTGGAGATATTGCATTTAAAGAGGAGGCACAGACCCTTCTTGGAAGCGTAGGTTCTACTCTATGGCTACAGAGCGAAAAAGAGATAGATATAGCTACAGCGCTTGCAGGAAGTGGACCTGCGTACTTGGCACTCATAGCAGAAGCTCTTGCCGATGGTGCGGTAAAACAAGGGCTCAAAAGAGAGGATGCAATGGTACTCACAAGAGGACTTTTTAACGGTTTTGCAGAGCTTATACAAAACATCCATCCGGCACTTTTAAAAGATGGTGTCATGAGCCCAGGAGGGACAACTGCTGCGGGTTATGCAGCACTTGAAGATGGAAATGTCAGAAGTGCGTGCATCAATGCAATTGAGAAAGCTTATAAAAAAGCTACCGAGTTATAACTTTTATTTTTCATACCAAGAATTTAGCATAAAAAATCTACTGCTATAAAAACTTTACTAGACTTCTTACAAGAAGTCTAGTATCTCTTTTTCGATATCCTCTTTTTCTATCACTGCGTCATGAATTATTTTTTTCCTAAAAAGCCCTTTTACCATAGCTGGAATCGCGACTTTTGCTTCTTTTGAAATACTCTCAAGGGCGACGATGTCTTTGGTATCTACTTCGCCCGTGAGTGCGTTGGCTATGACAGGTGAAAATTTTGTCCATTCGGCAGTTGAATAGATGATACTTTTTATCTTTGGATTTGAGCAACTCTCATAAGTTTTAAAACATGTCGCAGTGTGCGGATCCATCAAATAATCTTCAGCAAAAGCAGCTTTTATATACGCTTTGCCCTCTTCATCACTACAATAATCTGCCACAAAAATTTCCTGAAGTTTTGCAAGTTCTACAGGCGTTAAAGTATAAATCTTTTCTTTATCAAGACTCTCCATGAGCGCTCTCGTCCTCTGTGCTCCGTAGAGACTAAAAAGGACTCTCTCAACATTTGATGACTTTAAAATATCCATTGCAGGGGATGTTGTAAGCTTTAAATCCCCATCTCTTATGTCATAAATACCAGTTTGTATCAAACGGGTTAAGATGTTATTTTCATTCGAAGATATAACCAATTTTTCAACTGGAAGTCCCATTAATAAAGCATAATACCCACCAAGAACATTTCCAAAGTTTCCACTTGGAACATTGAGATAAACTTTTTCACCCATAACAATACCATGTTGTCTTACAAGCTCAAGGTAGTTATGGATGTGATAGATTATTTGAAAAATAATACGTCCAAAATTTACAGAATTTGCGGCCGACAACGAGATGCTTTTTGCTTGCAATGCAGCATTAAAACTTGGAGAAGCTAAAAGATTTTTGAGTGCTGATTGGGCATCATCAAAATTCCCGTTAATCCCGATAACTTTTAGATTGGGCGCCTCTTCTGTTACCATTTGAAGTCTTTGAACATCTGAAGTCCCATGTGCAGGGTAAAGGCATACGACTTGTATATTTTGCTTATTTTTGAAAGTCTCCAAAGCAGCTGGTCCCGTGTCTCCACTTGTGGCAGTCAAAATTAAATAATTTTCATCTTTTGCCTTTGCAAGCGAGGAGAGAATTTTGCCAAAAGGCTGAAGGGCCATATCTTTAAAAGCACGGGTTGGTCCATGGTAGAGTTCACTCACATAAAGATTCTCTTTTATTTTTACAACAGGAACAGGATTTTTAGGGTCATCAAAAGCATCATATAACGCTAGAGCTTCACGTATGACGCTTTGCTCTATGTCTATCTCAAAACGAGCTAACAAATCAAAAGCAAGCTCTTTATATGAAGAGTTTATATGTTTGTTTAAAAAAGTTTCCCCCAAATCAGGAAGAGTCTCAGGCACATAAAGACCTCCAAAAGAGGCTATGGGAGAGAGAATTGCCTCTGAAAATGTAACAGTTTTTGGTTTGGTATCATCATGACCACGAGTTTGTATAAAATTCATTTTTTCTCTACTTCAATTTTTTTGAAATTGTATCTAAATGTCTATAAAAATTATCGCACATGACAAGAGGTGCCCTCTATTTTGCTTTGTCATCATACTGAAGAAAAGAGAAGAAAATAATCAAGAGTAAAATAGAGGCAACTATCTCATATCCAATAGCCCAAACTATCAAAAAAGCAGAGGTGTCCAGAAGCATAAAATTGGAAAAATCGCCATGAGCGACAACAAAAAAAAGAAAAACAGCGCCAAAGAAATAAGGGACAATCAGAAAATAAAGTGTATAAATAATCCCCTCGTACCCTTCAGGAGCTAAAGAGTATTTGCTTAAATCAATTGTTTGAGAAGAAAAAGAGGTTGATTTTTTTATTTTAGGATTTTTTTTATTTTTTTTATCGCGTATAAGCTGATTGTAGTACATCAAATTATTACGAGAATTATTATCGTCAATTTTGTGATCCATGAAAACTACCAACTCGCAATGTTTATTAAAAACAAATTGTATTATACAAAAACTTAATCTAGTCTATAGACTTTATGATACCTCTAAAAATAAGATTGTTGCGATTGGCATGCCATGAAAGTGACACGATTAAAAGATTAATCCTGTATAGTAATAAATCTTAAAATACTAAGGCTCTTACGATGAAAATATTTTTTCTTCTTTTACTCCTTATTTCCTCCGCTTTTGCTATGTTAGACCGTAAAGAGCTTCCAGTTACTGAAAAAAAAGCTATCGCTGGAGACCGTGTCGCCCAATTTGAAATGGCTTTATTTTTCGAGCCACTCTTCAGAGATGAAGCTTATAATGAATTTGCCGACATAAAAAAATATATGTATTGGTTGGAAAAATCTGCCAACAATGGAGATACTGATGCTCAATGGGCAATAGGACAAGCCTTTTTAGGAGAAGATTTTCCAGAAGTTAAACCAAATTTTAAACGAGCTATTTCTTATATTTCCAAAGCCGCTAAGACTGGTAATCCATATGCACAAAGCTATATGGGAGACTATCTTTTTAGCAAAAAATATCCCGCTGAAGCTCTCAAATGGTATGAGTTAGCAGCCAACCAAAACATAGAAGATTCCCAATTAAAAGTGATTTTTTTCTATTTTGTACTTGACTTCAAAGCAACACCAGCTCATACTGAAAAAGCTAGATACTGGATTCAAAAACTAAACAGCAACCCATATTACGATGAATCCCGCGGTCTTTTATCTCTTAATAAAGAGTTTATCCGTGCTTTGAAAAAATACCCGCAAGGGATACTTGCGCACGCCAAACTCGGCGATAAGAACGCCCAATGGCTTGTTGCCAAGTATCTTCCTTCTGCTAGATGGATCTGGACTCAAAATGATTGGATTGAAAAATATGCTTTTGAGCGTGAGGTTTTCTGGCTTAAAAAAGCAGGAGTGCAAGGACAAAAAGATGCCCTTGACGAACTTAAAAATATGCGCATTTTATATGGGGATATTTAAAAAATTTTACTAAATTAATATTATAAAAGCGAAGTGTCGGTGTACGCGACGCTTAAATTAATATCAGCTGATCGATAATAATGCCTTCTTTTTTGCATGTGATAGAAAAATTATGAATGTTAAAACAAACTATTGAAATAACCTTATGGGATTGATATGAAACGATCTTTGTGTTACTTCAAAGAGAAGTTCATCATTGACACGACCAATTGTTGAGCCTTTTTTTATTTTTTTGCCTGTTTGGATATTTGGAGAGATTTGAGAAAGGTTTGCATAAATAGTGTGCAGACCATTTTCATGCTCAATAATGACGATATTGTTGAGCACGGCTGTCTTATCCGCATAAATCACTTTTCCGTTAAACACAGTTTGAACTTTTGCATCTGCCTCTTTTGGTTTTAAAGAGATAGATTCGTTAAATATTTTTATTTGATAAATAGGGTCTGTATATGTTCCATAATGCTTTGTTATCGTGTATGCTTCCAGAGGCGGTATAGTTTTTGGACCTTCATACTCTTGTGTTTTGATGGCTTGGTAACTGCTTCCATGTTTTTTAACAGCTGAAGCATTCTCATCTGAAACTACTTTTTTGGAGCTAAAAGCCTCTTTTCGTGCTTTTTCTTCCTCAGCTTTTCTTATCTCATCTATTTTGATAATATTAAGTCTTGCAAGTGTTTGCTTGAGTTCATCTTGTTTATTTAAGACATTTTGCAACTCTTTTTTATACGATGCCTCTGCGATTTGAAGTTTTTTCAGAGACTCTTTATTGGCTTTTTGGGTAGTTTGTAAACTTTTTCTTTTGGTATCAATATTGGTGATTTGAGCTTCCAAGGCATGGGCTTGAACACTTAAAACATCTATATTTTTTGCATTTGCATAAAATTTTTCATTGAGCTTTTTTGCTTTTTCTTTTGTATTTGCCAGCATAGATTGAAGCACTTCAAACTCTATAAGAGACTCTTGACTTACACTATATTTCTCATCCAAAATCATAGAGATAGAGACCGCTTGTGCTATTGTAAAAATAAGATTATCTTCGATGGATGATTGCTCTTTTTTTAGCGCATCTTGCGTTCTTTTAAGTCCTTTGAGTTTTGTCGTATTAGCTCCATAAAAATGCTCTTTTTCTATGAGTTCTGTTGTCAACTCTTTGAGATATTTCTCTTGTTTGAGTATCTCCTGCTTTTGCTGCAATATCGCTTTTGCATTTTGAGTCATTTTTTCACTGATAGATTTATATGTCTCATGAAACGAGTTCATTTTTTTGCTGGTATTTTTTATTTGATTTTCTATGTCACTCCCTGCTTGCAAGCAGGTAAATACAAAGATAAAAATTAGGATAAAACGACTCATACCTCTTCTTTATGCCCCAATACTATGAAAGATGCCAACAAAATAGATAATGTCAAAGCAACACCTAAATGCAATATAAAATCATCTACAGGATTAAATATCTCGACACGAATCCCAATTGAATCAAACTGCTCTTGAATCCAATCATTTGAAGCGGTATAAGAGAAGATGACAAAAGAAAAAGCACTCGCAATGACAGCATCTGCCATGGAGAGTCTAAAGAGTACCGCTGAGCGAAGCCAAAGAGGAGCACCAAAAAGTCCCATAATATTCATCCGCTCTGTATGTTTAAACTGCCAAATTCTTAGTTCTTTAAAAATAAGCAGCGTAGTAACGATAAAAATCGACACGGCAAAAACACTCACAACTCCCTTAAATAGCAAAAGAAGTTTATAAGTAGTGTCATGAGTATGGGCAAAATCTTCTACTTTAGTGATGTATTTATTTTTCAACAAATTTTTCTTCAAAGAGGTAATTTCATAAGGAGTTGGATAATGGTCAAGTCCAAGTTTATAAAATTTAGGGAGTGTTAATTTTAAAAATTCTCTATTTTTTGCATCCATCTTGTTGTCTAGTCTTGTTATAACATTATCTGGACTCAACTCATCTATTTTTGATATAAGAGAACTTATCTCTTGAATATCTGTGCTGGATAATTTTCTTTGACTTACAATAACCATAGAGTAGTTATTGGCTAAATTCTCTTTGTAAGCCTCAATAGACCTCTCAACCACGATAAAAATCTGCATAGAAAAAAGTATACTCAATAAAGCTACAACAAGAGAGAGATGATTTTTAATGGACTTCATTGATTCTCCCATATTCGATATGAAAATGTTTATACTCAACACCCAAATTCTCTGGGATATGGTGAGTGACCACGATTACAGTAGTTTTGAGCTGCTTGTTGGCACCTTCTAGCAAATTCCAGATTAACTGAGAAGAATAATCGTCAAGATTGCCCGTCGGTTCATCAGCCAAAATCAAAATTGGATTGTGTGACAAAGCCCTTGCCATAGCAACTCTTTGTTGCTCTCCACCACTCAGTTCAAGAGGAAATTTTCCTGATTGGTGTTTAAGTCTTACATGTTTTAGCAGTGTATCAACTTGGATTTGCGTTACACCTTTATCAAAGCCGTTTATGATAAGCGGAAGCATGATATTTTTCTCGATTGTCCACTCTTTTACAAGTTTATAGTCTTGAAATACAATACCAATATGGCGTCTAAGAAAATTTAACTTAGAATTTGACACCCCTTTTAACTCTACTCCACCAACAATCAAACTCCCTTGTTTTGGTTTGAGTGCACCGTAAATAGACTTAAGAAGTGTTGACTTTCCACTCCCACTCGCACCCGTAATAAAAACAAAATTTCCTGAGTTTATAGAAAAATCAGCTTGATTAATAATAGTTTCATTACTCGAATACGACAAAGACAAATTGTTCGCTATGATGACCTTATCCATGGAAAACCTCATTTAAAAAAGTGTGTGCTAAGAGATTGCTTTTTGACTTTAGGGGATGTGAAGGATAATAAGAAACTTTTTTATCATTTATCAAAACATATAAACTCTCTGGTCTATTAAAACTTCCCATAGATAAACGAATCATCATCCCATCCTCTAGTACATAAATTCTCTCAAAATGTATGAAACCGCTCTCATATCTGTGTGTTGTGTCATGAAGCGCTCGTATTTTATCATATTCAAGTAACGCCTCTGAAAATTCAAAACTCCCCTCAAGCGACAAAACGGGAGATATCTCCTCATTTATCATCATGACATCATAAATATTTTTCTCCATTTTTCTCCATCTATCTTCGTACTTTGAGCTCACCGCAATATCTTTGTTTTTATGAATTGCGAACGTAATTTTACTAAAAGCCATCAATGTTTCGTACGCAAAATCATAATAATTTTGACTATCAGTTCTAAGCTCAAGCTGCCCATTAAGCTGTAAAACTCTTTGTGACTCTTCTATAAAAGCGCTAGAGATAACTCTCCTGTGAGGCTTTTTATCCCATGGAACTGGAAAATGGACATAAATTTTACTCACACAATTTGATGGAACCAACTCCATAAAAAGTCTTGCATCATAATCAAGTATAAGCAAATTTTTTATATTTTGAATACTTATTTGCTTAAGAACTTGCTCAATAGAAGGCTTATGAATTTCAAGACCGATAAATAAAATCTCAGGGTGACTCACAGCCTGATGGACTAAATGTCTTCCTGAACCAAATCCGATTTCGATTCGAATATCCTTTGCTTGTGGAAACTCCGTTGCAAAAAAATGTATATCTTTAAGAGCAGTAACCTCAGTGAGGTGGATGTTTCTTTGACTTTGAGGGACATTGGATGCAAGTACATTCATACCAGAGAGTTTGGCATATGAGAGAAGCGCCTTATGGAGATTGTACGTGGATGCAGGTCGTGTCAATTTATCAGATTTTAAAAGATTTTTGCCCTCTTCTTCTTTGACAAGCAAAAAGAAATTATCCTCTTGGATACTCACAGCGATAAGGGTCTCATCTTTATGTTTGACATTTTTTGCCATAAAGTTAAAAGTAACTTCCTCATAACTTTGTGGCAAACCTATCTCTATAAATTTTTCTATATGCAAATGTGGCATTCACTCTCGTTTTTAGTTAAAATCGTTAACTGGAATAATTTTTTCGCTCTTCATTTGTGTTTGGGGAGTTTTTTCCCCTTGATTATTTTGTTTTAAGACATTTTTTGTTGCAAAACTCTCTAAGCCTTCTGGAGTTTTTAGCTCAATAGTGATACTTGGCTCTGACTTGATACCATTTGCATCTACAGCTAAAATTTTATAAGCGTAAAGGGTGTTTGGCTCTATGTTTTGGTCTACATATTTTTTTTCAGTTATCCCCTCTATCTCTTCATTTACCTCTTTAAACCAACCTGTTTTAAAACTTTTAAGCAGCGCGTAACTTTTTGTTCTGGCATCTACTTGATTCCAAAGGAGTTGCACTTTATTACCCACAAGTTTGGCTTCAAGAACAACAGGAGGCTTAGGTTTTGAGAGCGTCATGCCCTGAATCGATTGTGCATCAGATTCACTCTCCAAATCATCCAAATCAACAACACTTACTCTGTAGAAATAGCTTTTAGCATCTTCAGGAATTTCATCCACAAACGTATTTTTGAAAAGCTTTGCTATAAGCTCATACGAGCCATCTACTTTATGCGAACGATAGACGTTATACCTTGCAAAATCTTTATTTGTAGATTGATCCCAAGTGATTTGAATTTTTCGAGGCAAATCCCTTGTTGTAACTATGTTTGTCACCTCTTTTGGCAACTCTTTTGTGACAACTTTGACGATTTCACTCGGAGTCGAGAGGATATTGTCATATGTCAAGACAAAAATACGGTATTTGTACACAAAATTATCTTTTAAATTAAGGTCAATATACTCAGCATTGAGTCGCCCTTCAATTTTTGCAATATCCTTCCAAGCATCCTCTTCTAATGTACGTCTTTGGATAATGTATGATTTGACTCTTTGGTTTGTATGAGGTCTCCAGACAATTTTTGCACTTTTTGGCATATTTGCAATAGAGTGTATCCAAGAGACAGACTCTAAAACTCCAAGTGATCTAACGGTAACTATCTCACTCTTTTGAGATTGAGCATTGTCACTAAAAGTTGCAAAATAGTAATGATAATTTGTATCAGGCTCTATTTTGGAGTCAACATAGTGTGTGCTAAAACGGTTTTCAATACTGTCATAATAGGCTTGGTCTGAAGCATTGGCATCTACTTTTGCTTTGTAAACATAAATACCTTTAACCCTTTCATCTTTGATACTTTGCCACTCAAATGCTAACGCATTCATATCAGCAAAATAGCCATTTTCTGTAAAGCTCACAACAGGAAGCGTCGTATCTATAACTGCCTCAGCTTTTGGTGTTGGTTTTGTTCCACAACCGCTAAAGAGCAGCAGAGAAGCTGCGTAAAATCCGGTCACTATCCATAATCTCATGAGTTGTCTCCATAGTAAATTTGTTCTCTAAACTCTTTTGCATCACATCATCAAGCTTTGCAGTAAAAAATAATTTTTCACGCGTAAGAGGATGAATAAAATATATCATGTATGCATGTAGCAAAATGCGTTCCGATTTCTCAGCTTTTGGACTAAGAGCATAAATATGATCACCAATAATATGACGATTTATGCTCTCAAGATGGACACGAATCTGATGCGTTCTGCCTGTAAAAAGCTTACACGCAACAAGCTGACTTTTCTCATCCTCTGAGAGTGCTAAACTTCTAAAAACTGTTTTTGCACTCTTGCCATGATTATCTTGTACACAAGCCATTTTAAGACGATTATGAGTGCTTCTTCCAATGCTTTTTTCGATAACAGTCTCCTCCTCTTTTAAAGGCGGAGTAATCGCTGCAATGTAATATCTCCCCATAGTTTTATCTTGAAGCTGTAGAGATAAAAATTCATGCGCTTCATTGTTTTTTGCAATCACCATGGCTCCACTTGTCCCCTTGTCAAGCCTATGGACAATACCATGTCTCTCTTCACCACTTATCGTTGAGAGTCGCACCCCTTTATGTTTAAGCCAATCGACCAAAGTTGCCTCTTTAACGCTTGGTGCTGGATGGACTGTTACGCCACTTGGCTTGTTGATAACTAAAACATCTTCATCTTCATAAAGCACTTCAATAGCAAAATCAACCTCAAGTGCAGGCGCGTTTTTTGCATCTGGAAATACAACACTTACCTCTTGGTCTTGTTTGAGTTTTGCACCTGGACGCGTCTCTTTTTTTCCATCAATAAAAATGCAATCTTGCTTAATTAATTGTGCTATTTGTGAACGAGTTTGCCCCATTTGCTCTGCTAAAAATAGATCTAGTCGCTGTGAAATAGCGCAAACATAGCTATTGCTATCGCTCATATATGTTCCTTTTGTGATACAATATTTATAATTTTTTTTGGAGTTATAAATTTGTGGAGATTTGATAAGAGTATTTTAGCACAAATTGATTTTTTTTCCATTATCTTGATTATTCCTCTGGTTTTTACCTCTCACTGGCTTATCAGTGAAGCAGTCCCTGCCCTTGCACAAAAACAAACTGCTTATATCGGAGTCGCTTTTTTAGCTTTTATATTTGTATTTTTACTTCCTATTCGCCGAATGAACTGGCTCATACCACTTGTTTACTGGATTAACATCTTACTTCTTGTAGCGGTAGAATTTTTTGGTCACTCAAGGTTGGGTGCGCAAAGATGGATAGATATCCCTTTTATCAATGCAACCATACAGCCATCTGAATTTGTCAAACCTGCTCTCATTCTTATGCTTGCCTACCTCATCAACAAAGCACCGCCACCAAAAGATGGCTATAACCTAAAAGATTTTCTAAAAATTAGTTTTTATATTTTGTTGCCATTTGTTCTCATCGCCAAAGAGCCTGATTTGGGGACAGCTCTTGTACTTTTACTTATCGGATACGGTGTTCTTTTTTTTATAGGTGTTTACTGGAAAATTTGGGCAACTATTTTTATCGCTCTGATGTTTCTTTTGCCAGTAGCTTACAAATTTTTGCTCCATGACTATCAAAAAGTAAGAATTTTAGATTTTTTAAGTGAAAAACCTTCATACCACGTACAGCAGTCTATCATCGCCATCGGTTCAGGCGGATTAACAGGAAATTCAAAAGAAGAATCAACGCAAACGCAAATGAAATTCCTCCCTATTGCTACTAGTGACTTTATTTTTGCATTTCTTGTTGAGCGAAGTGGATTTTTAGGAGCACTCGGGATTATCCTCGTATATGCAATGCTCATACTTCATCTTTTGAGTTTAAGTATTTTCAACAAAGATTACTATATAAAAGTCATTACTATATCTATATCTTTCATGATTTTTATTTACACTGGAGTTAATATTTCCATGACAATCGGCTATGCACCAGTAGTAGGAATTCCTTTGCCTATGTTTAGCTACGGGGGAAGTAGTTTCATCAATTTTATGATTTTATTTGCAATAATGCAAAATCTAATCGCATTCCAATATAAAGACATGTATGACGCAAGAGGGAAAAAGAGTTTTTTATAGGATTTATATAAAAGTATTTTGAAAATGGCGCGGTGGACGGGACTCGAACCCGCGACCCCCTGCGTGACAGGCAGGTATTCTAACCAACTGAACTACCACCGCGCATAAAGTGTGAAGAGTATATCATGATTTTAG
>DJAA01000053.1:19368-38093 GCA_002428085.1 Sulfurimonas sp. UBA6014
TGTAGTATCTGAGCTAAAAGCTTTGTGCATATAAAACAAAATATGGTGGGCATTACAAGACTCGAACTTGTGACATCTACCTTGTAAGGGTAGCGCTCTACCAACTGAGCTAAACGCCCTTTAAAAACACCAAACAAGTGGCGACCCCTAAAGGATTTGAACCTCTGTCCCTACCATGAAGTGATAGTGTCCTTGGCCACTAGACGAAAGGGTCACTTTCATAAATAAATAGGTTCTCGATAATGGCGCGGTGGACGGGACTCGAACCCGCGACCCCCTGCGTGACAGGCAGGTATTCTAACCAACTGAACTACCACCGCTTATATTTTTTAACTTTGGTTGAATGGTGGGCATTACAAGACTCGAACTTGTGACATCTACCTTGTAAGGGTAGCGCTCTACCAACTGAGCTAAACGCCCAAAGTTTCTTAAAATGGTGTCCTGTGATGGACTCGAACCATCGGCCACATCATTAAAAGTGACGTGCTCTACCAACTGAGCTAACAAGACATTTTTACAAATGTTTAAGAGGTCGAAATTATAGGCAAATAGAGTTGCTTTGTCAAGACGATATTTCACATTTTAAAAAAAGATTTTTTTATCCGTAAGAAGCAGCATTTTTATAGCAAAAAGAACACTTTGTTCTTGAATATAATTTCTATCACCACATAAAGCAAGCTCTATTTCTTGGTGCGCAGTTTTCGTTCTAACACTGATATGGACGGTTCCAACAGGCTTCATGAGGGTTCCTCCAGTATCTCCTGCTATTCCACTGATTGACAAGGCATAATCAGCACTGCTTACATTTAAAGCTCCATCGCTCATTTGCGCTACCACTTCAGAACTGACTGCACCAAATTCTTCTATGCTCCCATGCTCTACTGCAAGCCAATTTTCTTTCAACTCATTTGAGTATGTAATAAGGGAGCCATCGAGTATCTGTGAAGCTCCATTGTTTTTTGTAAAATAGTAACTTAAAAGCCCACCGCTACAACTCTCTGCAAAACTAATTTTTTTGTGATGTGATGACAAACTCTCAATAATATGCGCCAAGATATTGGAAGTAGTTATCAGTTTTAGAGGCAAAAGTGTTTTAGCGGAGCTGATAAAATTAGAGATATTTCCGTATTTATTACTAAGGATATCAATCCTTAGCCATCCGCTTATAAGTGTTACGATATCTATTTTTACATCATTCGTTTGTGCCAGTGGGCTTAAAAGGGCAATGGCATCTTCGCGCTCTTCTTCAAACATATGAAGACTCGCACATGAATCTTGATTTTGCAATAATATCTCTGGCATTTTTTGCATCTCATCTACATGTAAAACATTGATAAGAGCATCTTTGTATTCTAAAAGATAACTCCCTTTTTCATACACTGTACAATTTGAGGGCATAAGCATCGTATCATTTAAAATTTGATTATCACTTGTTATCGTGCAAATAAGTTTTCCTATGGTTGCAAACATCTGTTTTGTAGTGACTATAATTATTTTATCTGATGTATTGATCTCTTTTTCAAGATACAAAAACAAAGAGTTATCACTCTCTTTAAAATAGGTAAGAGCGCTTATAAAATCGGATTTTTTCTCGATTTCTCTCAGGATATATTCCCTTAAAGGTTTGTTATATATAAACTTATTTCCTATAAATAATAGATGAAGATTCATGGTGTATACAGCCTTATAAAAGAGATTTTTCGCGTCCATTATAGCACCTTTCATAAGGTTTAAAGAAGCTTTTAAACCCTTAAAAGCTATCATGCAAAACTTTTATTAAATTTTTGGGGTACAAATGGATTACAAAGACACACTACTTTTACCAACAACTGATTTTGCTATGCGAGGAAATTTGGTACAAAATGAACCCATACGCTATGCACAGTGGGATAAAAATGAAGTTTATAAAAAAATGAAAGCTAACCGCAAAGATGCACCCAGCTTTACTCTTCATGATGGACCTCCGTATGCAAACGGCAATATTCATATCGGGCATGCACTCAATAAAATATTGAAAGATATCGTTGTCAAACATAACTATTTTGATGGAAAATCTGTCCGTTTTACTCCAGGCTGGGATTGTCATGGACTTCCAATTGAGCAACAAGTTGAGAAAAAACTTGGTGGCAAACAAAAAAAAGAGCTTCTTGAAACTTCACAAGTGAGAAAACTATGCCGCGAACATGCAGCAAAATTTGTAGAGATTCAAAAAAGTGAGTTCAAACAGCTTGGGGTCATCGCTGACTGGGAAAATCCTTATGTCACGATGGATTTCAAATTTGAAGCCAATATTTACCGCACACTCTGTTCTGTTGCAAAAAAAGGGCTTTTAATTGAGCGAAGCAAGCCAGTATTTTGGTCATGGGCTGAGAGAACGGCACTTGCAGAAGCTGAAGTTGAGTATGAAGACAAAGAGTCTCACTCTATTTTTATTGCATTTGAACTCTCAGAACAAGCAAAAGCAAAACTTGCCATTGACTCTAAAGCGGCTCTAGTTATCTGGACAACTACACCGTGGACTATCCCAGCGAATACGGGAATTTCTCTCAATCCACACGAAGAGTACGTGCTTACAACAACTGGTTTCATCGTCGCAAAAAAACTTTTGAATTCACTCAAAGAACAAAATGTTTTAGAGGGTGCTATTGTCCAAACATTTCAAGCAACACAACTTGAAAATCTCCTTGCAATCAACCCCCTCAACGCGAGAGCTTCCCGCATAGTTTTAGGCGAGCATGTTTTCATTGACAACGGAACAGGGTGCGTTCACACAGCTCCAGGACATGGGGAAGATGACTACCGCGTTGGGCTTGTGTATGACCTTGAAGTTGTCATGCCAGTGGATGAAACAGGCTGTTTTGATGAGACAGTTGTTGGACTTGGGCTTATCCCTAATCCAGAGAATTTTGTCGGCAAACATATCTTCAAATCAAACGACGAGATTATCGAGCTTATGGGGGAGAGTGTCCTTAAAGTATCGAAGTTTACCCACTCCTATCCACACTGTTGGAGAAGTCATACGCCGTTAATTTTTAGAGCAACAAAGCAGTGGTTTATCTCAGTAGATGATAAACCGCTTGGCGAGGAGAAAACACTCAGACAAATCGCTTTGAGCGAAGTTGAAAAAACTCTTTTTATCCCTGCAACTGGCAAAAAAAGGCTCAACTCTATGGTTGAAAATCGTCCAGACTGGTGTATATCTCGTCAGAGAGATTGGGGTGTTCCTATCGCTTTTTTTAGAGTAAAAGCGACAGGTGAGGTCCTTTTGGATGAGAAAGTTTTAAACTTTACTGCTATGATTTTTGAGATGAAAGGGAGCGATGTTTGGTACTCCTTACCAATCGAAGAGCTTCTTTACGTAGGGAGCGGCTACAAAGCAGACGAGTTAGAAAAAGTTACCGATATTTTAGATGTTTGGTTTGACAGCGGCTCCACATGGAATGCAGTTTTAAAATCTCGCAACTATGATGCGGGTGGGTATCAAGCCGACCTTTATATCGAAGGGAGTGACCAACATCGCGGATGGTTTCAATCTTCCCTCTTTTTAAGTACAGCAATAGAGCACAAAGCTCCTTACAAAGGGGTTTTGACGCATGGTTTTACCGTCGATGAAAAGGGCGAAAAAATGTCCAAATCTAAGGGCAATGTTGTTGCACCCGAGAGCGTTTTAAAAGAGTACGGAAGTGAAATACTCCGCCTTTGGGTTGCCTCAAGTGACTACCAAAGTGACTTAAAAATCTCTGATGGCATCCTAAAACAGATTGCTGAAAACTACCGAAAACTTAGAAATACTTTTAGAATCATGCTTGCCAATATCAATGATTTAGAGAGCCTCACACCGTACGAAGAGATGGGCGCACTTGATAAGTGGATTTTGAATGTTGCACAAAAAACACTCAACGATGCTCACAAATCTTTTAACAATTACAATTTTGTTCATGGAATGAGCTTGATTAACAACTTTGTCGCCAACGAACTTAGCGGCATGTACATCGATATGACAAAAGACAGTTTGTATTGTAATGCAAAATATAGCCCCAGAAGAGTCGCAAGTCAGAGTGCCATGGTGATGATTACAAAGTCGCTTCTTCTCTTAATGGCACCTATTTTGACCTACACAGCAGATGAAATCCTAGAGAATGCGTCGCAGATTATCAAAGAAAATGCTAGCGATATTTTTGACATGAGGTATGAAGAGATACATGTTGGAAAATCAGATTTTGATGCAGAGTATATGACAAAAGCCAGAGAAGGTTTTGGTGCTCTTGTGGACGCTCTTAAAAAAGAAAAAATCATCAAAAGCACTTTAGAATTAGTGTTGCACACAGAATCCTCTGTAGCTCTCAGTGTCAACTCTACGGATGCCGAAGATTGGTTTGTTGTTTCAGGCGTTTTTGAAGATAAGCCAGATGAAGAGGTACTTGGAACTTTTAAAGTAGAGTCAGACACATTTATCATCTCAAAAGCAACTGCACATAAATGCCCAAGATGTTGGAAATACCAAGCTGCTGCACAAGAGTGTCTATGCCAAAGATGTCAAGCAGTTATCAATGCCTGATTTTACACAACCTGTTTCACTCCCATTTATAGCACTCAGCATTGGTGCTATCTTTGTCCTTGTGGCTGTTGGGATAATTTTTGTAAAATTGGGGAAAAAGTCTAAAAATTCAGAGAGTTAAAAAGTTTGCCTTAAAAAAGTGGAGTTTCATTCACAGGGGTGGAATTTTGTGTGAAGGTTCCAGCCACCTTGTTGGCGGTTGGAATCTTTTTCTTTGTTTATGAGAGTGTTGTTATGGATTTTGACCCAAGAGTTGTTTTGAGCGACTTTTCTCGTGAAGTGTTCATCGTGTATGTTGGCTGGTCGTAGCTTGAGACAAAACGCCAATTGGCGACTACCTCATTTTCATTAAAGAGTACTTCCATAAAACCTCTCTCCATCAAGTTACAATACTGTAAGTCATCGACAAGAAGCTCTATTGCCCCCTCGAGCTGCATAGACTGTTCAAGGGAAGCGATTCCCAGATACTCTTCCATCCCAGGTGAACTCACAGATGTGGTTGCAAACTCAACGCCGACAAGGTTTCCTTGCATGTCTTTAAGATTGCTTGCCCAAGCATTATGTGTGTCACCGGCTAAGACGATGAGATTTTTGCCATAGGCGCTAGCCGTACCTAAAATGGTTTCGCGTTCTACGAAGTAGCCATCCCAAGCATCAAGATTGTAAGGTAATTCTGTGTTTATTCTTGCTAATTCTGCTTCGGTGAGTGTTGTATCGCCTCCGAGTTTGCGTGCTTTAAGCATTGCAAGTTGACCTAGAGAAGTGTTGATTTGGAGTAAAAGAGCCTCTTTTTGTGCACCACTGACATAATCAAGCTGTGCGATTTGGGTAAGAAGTTCTGATGGAAGATTCATGCGTCCCATGAGAACTTGCTGTCCCAACACCTGCCATTTTGCACTAGAAGATGCAAATTCTCCCTGAAGCCAAGAGAGCTGTGTATTTCCCATCATGCTTCTAGTAGGCGAAGTTAAATCCGCCACAAACTGCTCTTGTAAAAAAGAGCCGTCTTGTTGAAAATAGTTGGCATAACTTAGTTGCTCATCTCGTCCAAAAATTCTTGTCTCTAACATATTTAAAGAGAGAAGGTCTCCAAATGTAAATGTTCTGTAAATCTCTTTTTTATTGACTATAGGGCGGATTGGCAACCACTCAAAATAAGCTTGAAGCGCAGCTTCTACTCTTGCGTTAAAATCTCCTTCGCTTGCATCATGGTTTTGTGCACCCTCTTCGTAGGCATCGTTTGCTATCTCATGGTCGTCCCAAACTACAATCATAGGACAGGCGGCATGAACAGCTTGAAGCCCTGCGTCTGTATGATAAAGTGCATATCTTTTTCTGTAGTCACTCAAAGTGTAGAGTTCTGTGTTGTTATCATTTGGAAGAACGCGACCGATAGCTGCGGCATTTTCAGTCGCATACGCAGGAGTAATGCCATCTGCTTCAAACATCCCGTACTCATAAATGTAGTCTCCCAAATGAAGTGTTACATCTAAATTTGCGATTTTTGCAGCTTCTGTATAGGCGTTAAAATAGCCGTTTGGATAATTCGCACATGAAAATACCGCCATTTTTACCTCAGAAACGCTCCCCACAGGAAGCGTTTTCATTTTGCCTATAGCTGAAGTAGTTCCATTGCTTTTAAAACGGTAATAGTACATTGTGCCGGCTTGAAGATTTTGTACATCTATCTTAAGTGTAAAGTCAGTTGTTGCATCTGTTTTAACACTTCCATTGTGCAAAATATTTTTAAATGCACTGTCTGAAGAGACCTCATAAACTACATCAACACTCGGTGCATCTGTTGTTGCTCTCGTCCAAATGATTACCTTGTCTGCAAGAGGGTCTCCTGATGCAACCCCGTGTAAAAATGCTACCTTTGTATCATCGTCACTCTCTCCACATCCGCTAAGTCCTGTAGAGATAACGAGTGTGCAGGCACTTAGAGCTGAAATCTTTAAAAACTCTCTTCTATTTAAAAACATTTTTATGTCCTTGAAATTTATTTCAAACTTCTTCTACAGCTTGTTTGATTTTGTCTCATAATAATAAAAAGAGGTTACAAAAGAAGAACAAAATAGTTGCTAAACAAAGACAAGGTGATATTAATCTTCAAAATTACACCCCTGTGAATGCATCTCCACTTTTATTAAACAATCATACAATCTAAGTTTTAACTAAAATCTTTTAATTTGCAATATTGATCTGGCTACACTTATTAGGACATAGAAGTGATGTCAACCTGTAAAGCGTTTTTCGCTCTTTTGGAAGTGGGGTTTTAACCCCACCTGATGTTCCTGCGGGTGGCAAATATTTTTGATGGTGGGGAGTTGTGTAGGTGGGGTTAAAACCCCACTTCCAAGGGCGGGAAACAAAACTGTATTTACATCAATTTTATAAATTAGTCTATAACTATAAACAAATATTTCTCGGATATTAATATCATTGATTTCAGGGACTTTACGACCTAAATCTGTAAATTCTTTTAAAATTTCAGCTTTTTCAAAAAACTTAGATACAACAGATTTAGCATATGCAGGAGAGTCCTTTTCTATGTAAGTAGCGATAGATTCTATATCTTCAAGAGCCTCTTCTGACCACTCTAACTTAATAGCCATTTAGCCATTCTTTTTTTCGCATCTTGATGAGATGAAACTTCACCTTTTTGTGCACGACTAATACCATTTTTGATTTTTTCTACAACATAAAGATGATATTGAATATCTTCGTAAGTACAATTATCAGGAAGATTTCGAATCATGTCTTGCGCTTCTTGTTTTACCGCAACCATGTACTTTCCTTGTTTTTCTTGTATTATAATATAATTTTAAAAAATGGAACATATCATGAAAAAAATATTATTAATATTACTTGTAAGCTTAGAAATATTTGCTGGTTCACAAATGTGCGATTCTGGAAATGTCACTAAGCTGCTTAGTGATGACAATACTGGGAGTCGTCATCAACGATTTATACTAAAATTGTCATCTGGACAAACTTTATTAATAGCTCATAATATTGATTTAGCACCGAAAATAGACTCTTTACAAAAAGGTGACTTCATCAAATTTTGCGGTGAATACGAAAGCAACTCAAAAGGTGGCGTTGTGCATTGGACACATCATGATCCAAACATGCATCATGAAGGCGGTTGGTTAGAACATCATCATCGCAAATATGAATAGTAAACTTTAAAGAACTCAAATTCCACATGCCAAAGCTACAATTTAAAGTAAAAGTTCCAGCTCTTTAAAGTTGCAAATATTTTTATCAGCCGTCTGAACTCTCTTATGATGTATGGTTACAAGGGTCTCTTTCATGAAATCAAGCTTTGTATAAAAAGATTTTTCGATGGGTGTCTCTTGCTGATGCAGAACAATAAAATCATCTCCGTGTACTCTAAAAACTAAAGCATCCTTCAATGAATTTTTTAAATATTGTGCAAATTCAGCCAATAGTTTACTTCCCTCACTCCACCCATAGTTAATATTGTACTGATTAAAATTGCTCATAAAAAAGACATCAATATATACAGTTTTTTGCTCATGACACTGTTTAGTTAAAATCAAATCTAAATATTGTTCATTAAACACACCAGAGACTTTATCTTTATAAAAATAGGAAAATCTTTCCATCTCAAGGATATTTGTCGGCAATTGAGAGATATTAACATCTATCGTCGTATCTTTCAATACTTTGATAGTAGCCTTTACAACTTCGGGATGAAATTGGGTGCCAGAGTACTTTTCAATCTCAAGCAAGGCTTCTTCAATATTTTTTCTACCCTTATAAATACGACTTGTAGTCATGGCATCAAAGGCATCCGCAACGGAAAGAATATAAGAAATAATATCTATCTCATCACCCTTTTTCCCCGCTGGATACCCTTTGCCGTCATAACGCTCATGGTGAAAGTGAATGATATTTGCCAGTTCCAAATACATAGGAATCTGTTTTAAAAATTTATACCCGTTTTGGGCATGACTTTTGATAAGAACATACTCAACATCATCTAGTTTTCCTGGCTTTAAGAGAATAGAATCGGGAATATTCATCTTTCCTATATCATGAAGCATCCCAGCTTGATAAATTTTTTCAAGTTCTTTTTTTCCATACCCCATCTCTTGAGCAATCCTCACAGAATATTTTGCAACTCTTTGAGAATGTCCGCCCGTATAAGTATCTCTTTCTTCTAATATATCCACCAATGCGAACAATGTTTTTTCATAATTTTCTAAAATTTCACTATTTAGCAACTCTGTTTCATCATTGGATATTTTGAGGTCTTCTAAGGAGTTTATAAGTTTTTCTTCCACTTTTGCTATCAAGCTAACCACATAATATAAAATGCTAAAAGAGAGAAACATAAAAATAGAGATAAAAATAATTCCGCTCTTTTTGGCTTTTTTTATTTGGTCAAATATATGGCTTATTTTTTGAGATTTTATCACCTTCAGCTCATCAAGCAAAAACTCTTCATACTGTTTTATATAATCAATAGAATTTTTTAAATCTGATAATGCCAAATAATAATCGCTGCTTTTATTTGTATTGAGCCCTTCACCAAGCCTTCTTAAAAGTGCGCGTTCTTGAGTATTACTTTTATCAAACAAGGTATTTTGTAGCTTTATTTCTATTTTTTTTGATTCATCATCTATGACATGCCAAAAAGTTACAAAGTCTTCGTAATTTATCTCTTTATTGTGTTGTATGGCTTTAAAATAGTTGTCAAAATTATCTTTAGAGTTCGACCAAAGAACCATTTCGGCTTTTAAATTTTCTGTAGTTAAAAGCCTCTCTGTATAGTATTTGAACTCAAAAAGAGAATTGTAAGATTTTTCATAAAAGCTTGATTCTTTCTCAAGCATCTCTATCTCATGAACATAAAAAATAGCCGCAACTATAGCAATAATAAAAGTTGTAATAACAGCACCAAATCCGTAAAGTGCTATTTTTTTAATGCTTAGTTGTTTCATGCTCTCTCTATTTTACTGGTTTAAACTTGCTTTATAATACTCAATCTGTTTTTTTCTGCCTATGGTATCAGTGATGAGATTCCATTTTTCAGCTGCCTCATCTAAAGCATCTTGTGCGCTAAGCTTCCCCTTGAGTGCTTTATAAACAGACTCATCAAGAGCTTGATAATACTCCCCTGCCCCTGGTAGCGTGATGTCATAGACCATATTGGTATGTGTCAATGATTTTGATATCTCTTCTAAATACCTCTTTGCAGCATCTTCACTAAAACCGCTTTGTGTCCATGAAGCATACTCTTTGAAATGTGAATACCTAGAGGGATTTACAGCACTTCCACTTACGGTCACATATTTTGTCGTCATCTCTTTTGAGGTCATAAAGGAGGCAAACTCAAAAGCTAATTTTTTATTTTTAGAATCTTTATTGACAAAAAAGCTCCAACTTCCACTAATGGAAGAGGCATTATTATATTGATTTTCCCATTTTTTTGCTTTTGAGTTATAAACTCTCTCGGAGCCAGGTATTTGTGCATAGCCGACTTGCGTGTCTTTTAAAACCGATATCTCATTTTCAACCGCATAAATGCCAAGGTCTGCCCAATCAAGCGCCATAGCAACCTCACCTGTTACAAAACTGTTTCTTACATCATGACCTGCAAAATTGAGAACTCCTTGCGGGGCATAATCAACAAGCTCAATATAGTCTTTTAAACCTTGTTGAAAAGCAGGATTGTTAATTCTTGGACGCATCGTATCTGCATCAAAAAAGTATGCTTTGTCTTCGGGATGCTTCGCATAAGCTGCGGTTGTTGCAAAGAACTGTAGCATGGAGATGTCCCCTTTTTTTCGCAAGAGTGCATTGCCATACTCAATTTTTCCATCACCATCCCAATCCCATCCTGTAAAAAATTTGGCAATTTGCTTGTATTGCTCCCATGTTTTTGGCACGTCTAACTCGTCTCCTGTAGCTTTTTTATATTTGCTTTTTATATCAGGATTTTCAAATATATCTTTTCTATAGTAGAGATTTATGCAGTCTCCATCATAAGGCATGCCGTAGGCTATATTATTGTGTGACAACACAGTGTTTTTATAAATTGGCAGGACATCATCCCACTCTATTTTTTCTTTTACCCAACTCGGAACGGGTTCTATATTGCTATTTTCAAGCAAGGTACCACTCCACATTGATATGACGACAAAAATATCATAGTGGAGATTTTCATCATGCAAGGATTGTTTTATTTTGCTGATAGTCTCATCCCAACTGGGAGTAACAACCCTTATTTTCGCCCCTGTTTTTGCTTCAAAAAGCTTTGCCTGCTCAAGAATAGGACCACGTATCAAGTCTGCATGAAGCGTCGGAACGATGACCATGATAGATTGATTTTTGTAAGGCAGAAGAGAGGTCTCTTTTTTCATTTTTTCATGGTGAGTGTTTTCGCTGCAAGCACTAAGAAAAAGCATTATCATCACAACAAACAGATTTTTGAAAACTCTCAATAATTTATACATGGAGATCCCTTTATAAAATTAAAGCGTGATTAGATAATAATCAAATATGACTTATGCTTAGCTGACACAATCACAATTCATTCACAATCATATGAGTAAAAAATTGCTCAAGAAAAAATAAACACACTTTGCTATAATGCACCTCATATTTTAAGTAGAGAGGAAAATTTGTGATTACATTAAAAGAAGCTCTTTTACTCAGTAAAGACGAATTAAACAAATTCAAAAAAGATTTAAAAGCCAAGATACAAGCGCGACCTGAGCTCAATGCTTACATAGACATAAACGATGCAGGTGATGGGATTCCTATAGCCATCAAGGACAACATTCAAGTAAAAGATTGGTCCATAACTTCAGGCTCAAATATCCTTCAGGGGTACATCGCTCCTTACAATGCAACTGTAATAGAGAAGATGATGGCAGCGGGTTTGACCCCTTTTGGGCGAACAAATATGGATGAGTTTGCCATGGGTTCTACGACTGAGTCGAGCTTTTATGGTAAAACTTTAAACCCTCATGCCGAGGATTGTGTTCCAGGGGGAAGTTCAGGGGGTTCTGCTGCAGCAGTTGCGGCGGGTTTAGCTATTGCCGCTCTTGGAAGCGACACGGGCGGAAGTATTCGCCAGCCTGCCGCATTTTGCGGCATTGTCGGGATGAAACCAACATATGGACGTGTGAGCCGTTATGGTTTAGGTGCTTATGCTTCAAGCTTAGACCAGATAGGACCCATGACACAAAATGTGGAAGATGCGGCTCTTCTTTATGACATTATCAGCGGTTATGACGAAAAAGATTCAACCTCTCTTCAAAGTGATGACAAAGTTTACGACAAGCTTGATGCAAGCCGTAAACTTCGCATTGCCATCCTTCCAAAATACATAGAAAACGCAAGCCAAGACGTAAAAAATGCGTATGCAAAAGCGGTGCAAGCCCTCAAAGATTTGGGGCACACCCTCATTGAAAAAGAGATGATGGATGCAAAATTTGACATCTCGGCGTATTACATTACCGCTACCGCAGAAGCAACGACCAATTTGGCACGTTATGACGGCATTCGCTATGGAAACCGAGTTGTGGGTAAAAACTTGGAAGAGACATTTGTGCAAACGCGAAGTAACGGCTTTGGCGATGAAGTAAAACGCCGTATCTTACTTGGAAACTTTGTTCTCTCAAGCGGATATTATGACGCGTACTATGTAAAAGCGCAAAAAGTGCGTCACCTCATCAAAGAGGAGTATGCAAAGATATTTCAAGAGGTAGATCTGATTCTCTCCCCTGTTGCACCGAGTGTTGCAAATAAGTTTGGTGAACTTTCAAACCCGATGGAGATGTATTTAAGCGATATTTATACCATCAGCGTAAATCTTGCAGGGCTCCCTGCTCTTGCACTTCCTATCTCAAAAACTCCAAATAATATGCCTATTGGTCTGCAACTTATCGCCAAAGCGTATGACGAACAAACCCTTTTTGATGGCGCACTCAGTCTTGAGAGAGCTATTGGATATACAAATTAGACATATTTGTCCCTGCACCCTCTCAAGCTATAAAAAAGCTTATTTGAGGGGAGTGACAAAATTCAGCGACACTCTCCTGCTACACCAAATGCTTTGAAGCCAAAAAACTCTCCACATCACTCACTATCTCATCAATTGCCTCTGTTGCTTTTTTGTAGAGCACTTTTGAGTAAAGAGTATCATCAATGGCATCACTGACATAGAGGTTATTGAGGATGGAGTGTTGTATTTTTTTGTTTAAAAACATATCCGTATTGATGACATTTCCGCTTGTCCCGATAACTACAAAAAATTCACACCCTTGAAATGATTCGTAAAGTTTTGCATACATGGGAGCAGCTTCACCGAAAAAGACGATATCGGGGCGTAATAGACTCTGGCATTTTGGGCAGACTCTTGTTTTTTCAAGTGCCCCATAGCCGATATCAACCTTAAAATCACACTGCTCATTGGTGCATCGTACACTTGTTAAAAATCCATGAAGATGGAGTATATCTTCCTCTTTAAAACCCGCTCTTTCGTAAAGATTATCAACATTTTGGGTAATGATGGCAAGTTCGTTTGGATATTTGTCTTTGAGTTCTTTAAGCCTCAAGTGCGCATAATTTGGCTTTTTATCTTTGATGTCGGCGCGTCTTGCATCGTAAAAATCAAGAGTCATGTCACGATTTTTCCGCAAACATCCTGCACTGCAAATATCTTCTATTTTATGGTTTTCCCATAAACCTCCACTATCTCTAAATGTACTAATCCCAGACTCCGCACTAATCCCTGCACCGCTTAAGATTACAACTTTTGCCATGAGAATTCCTTTTTCTTTATTTTAGCACTCTTGTTGCTCTTTTTTGTGTTCTTTTTTTCTAAATAAGTGGTAGTTTTCTTTCTCCAACATATCTTCAACATATTCTTTTACACATTTTGAACACTCAGTCCAAATACCTGAGGGGAGTTTTATTTCAAGTCTTTTTTTCTCTCGAAGTTTGATGATTTTTTTTGGAGACAAAACTTTATAAGTAGCAGTAAAGTCAACATCCGTTAAATCAATATCATTTTTATAAAAAATGGTTTGTTCTTTAAATTTGCCCCATTTTGGGATGCCATCTTCTGTATAAATAATTTCATACCCATTTTTAAAAGTCACTAGCATTTTATAGTAACTATCTTCAAAAACGCGTGTCACTTTTCCTGCTCCAAATACCATTCCAAACAGTTCATCATGCAATTTCACATCTTTAAAATACGCCATATTCATCTCCATTTATGAGCTTTGAAAGTGTAACTCACAATGGTTACATTTTTTTACACCCATTTATAGTATCCAGTGCAACATACCTCTATTTTTTAGTATAATTAAAATCAAAAAATTTCAAAGGAATAAGATGGCGTTGTTTATAAGTGATGCAAAAAAATTGCTCAATGTTGAATACGATGAGATTCCAAATATAAATGACATAGTAGATGGCATGCGAGTGCTCTCAAAAAATGAACGCGAAGGGGAATATTGTCTCTTTTTATTGGAAAAAAATGGGACGATTTGTTGCTATGTTTTAGACGAAATTTACATTCTCACCAAAGTGAATGGGTTTGACAATCTTGTCGAAGCAATAGAAGCTTGGAGGAAAAATGAGATATAATCTCAACAAATTTGAGAACAACTTTACCTCTTTTTAACCACAAAAAAGCTACAATCCAAAAAATTTATAGTACCTATCTCAACCTCAAAAGGATTGTCATGAGAATTCGAAAACGTGCATTAACATTTGAAGACGTATTATTAGTTCCACAATATTCTGAAGTATTACCAAAAGAAATTTGTTTAAAAACACAACTTACCCGCAACATCAGTCTTAATATTCCCATGGTATCTGCTGCTATGGATACTGTTACAGAATATCGTACAGCGATTGCGATGGCTAGAATCGGCGGAATTGGTATCATCCATAAAAATATGGACATCAAATCTCAATGCAAACAAATCAGCAAGGTTAAAAAAAGCGAGAGCGGTATCATCATAGACCCAATTGTTGTCCATCCTAACGCAACACTTGCCGATGCCGACGCACTCATGAGTGAATATAAAATCTCAGGGGTACCCGTAATCGATGAGCATAATAAGCTTTTGGGTATCCTTACAAATCGTGATATGAGATTTGAAAAAGACATGAGCAAACTTGCAAATGAAGTCATGACAAAAATGCCTCTTATCACCGCTACAAAAGGGATTTCACTTGATGATGCGGCTGATATCATGCATAAATACAAGATTGAAAAACTCCCTATTATTGATGAAGAGGGATTTTTAAAAGGTCTTGTCACCATAAAAGACATCAAAAAGCGTATTGAACACCCTCACTCAAATAAAGATGCATTTGGGAGATTAGTTGTTGGTGCGGCAATCGGTGTAGGTCAACTTGAGCGAGCAAAAGCTTTAGTAGATGCAGGATGTGATGTTTTAGTTCTTGACTCAGCACATGGCCATTCAAAAGGGATTTTAGAGACGGTAAGAAAAATCAAAGAGACGATGATTGTCGATGTTATTGCAGGAAATGTTGCCACTGCTGAAGCAGTAGAAGCACTTATAGAAGCTGGGGCAGATGGGGTAAAAGTAGGCATTGGACCAGGGTCTATTTGTACAACTCGCATCGTTGCTGGCGTTGGTGTTCCACAAATCTCTGCTATTGCCGAATGTGCTGATGCAGCGAGAAAACATGGCGTGCCAGTCATTGCTGATGGCGGTATCAAATATTCAGGCGACATCGCAAAAGCTTTAGCAGTCGGTGCGAGCTGCATTATGGCGGGTTCACTTTTAGCGGGGACAGAAGAATCCCCTGGTGAGACCATCATGTTTCAAGGACGACAGTACAAATCCTACCGTGGCATGGGGAGTATTGGTGCGATGCAACAAGGCTCAACAGACAGATATTTCCAAGAAGGAACTGCAACCGACAAACTTGTTCCAGAGGGAATTGAAGGGCGCGTCCCTTTTCGTGGAAGTATCGCTGGCATCGTTCATCAAATGATGGGTGGACTTCGCTCTTCTATGGGTTATTGTGGCAGCAAAGACATTCCAACATTTTGGGATAAAGCAGAGTTTGTTGAGATTACAAGCGCAGGACTCAAAGAGAGCCATGTTCACGATGTTATCATTACGCAAGAAGCACCAAATTACCATGTATAAAATTGATACAGTTGTAATATTCACTAACAAGAGAGCATCCTGTGGATAGTTTTGAAAATATAAAAAGATTGGTTCAAGATTTGAAATTTTTATATTTGCAAAGCGATGAGTCCACCAAAACGGATTCTCTTGAAATACTCAAAGATTTACTAGACGAAATAGCACCTAATAGACAAAACCAAACGCAATCCTTACTCAAACAAAAACTTGATATTATCAACGAATATATGTTTACAACCACTTCTGATTTGAATGGTAAGATTTTAGATATTTCACAAGCGTATTTAGATTTTACTGGATACACAAGAGAAGAAGTTATAGGAAAAAATCACAAAATATTTCGTAATCAAGATATAGACAAAAACATTATTAAAAATCTTTGGGATACTCTTTCAAAAGACAAGATATACAAAGGTGAGTTAAAAAACTCCAAAAGTACAGGTGAAGAGTACTGGATTGCAGTCAATATCAAACCATTTTATGATGACAATGGGGTAAAAATAGGCTATTTATCAATTATTGAGGACATAACCACAAAAAAAAGGTTTCAGGAGCTCTCAAATAAAGATGCCCTCACTCTCTTTTATAACAAAAGACAATTTGAACAATCCATAAAAAGAGATTTTTTAAAAGCAACTTCGCAGCACCAATCGATTGCGCTCATGATTGTACAAATAGATTATTTTCAAGAGTACAGTGCCCATTATGGCAAAATACAAGCATCCAAACTGATAGTAGAGATAGCTGATATGCTCAAACTTCAACTGCCAAAGCAAATCGGTGAAATATTTAAAATTTCTGATGCAAAATTTGCCATCATTATTCTCAATAGGGAAAATAGTTTTATACAAAATCTTGCTGCTACCTTGTTAGATTTTACGAGAAGCCTAAAAATCCAAAATAGCCAAAGCAAAGCCTCGAAATATGTGACAATCTCCATAGGTCTCATCAATCTTGAAACAAATGAATTCACCATCAATAGCCACGACTTTTACAATATTGCAGATGCAAATTTATCCAAGGCAACAGAAGGCGGCGCAGATCAAGTAGTATGGGATATAAGTGAAAAATATGTCCAAAATTTAAAAGATATTGACACTATCACAAAACTACCCAACAGAATCTCTTTAATTAATTATCTTGGTGTTTTACAAGAAGAAGCGATGCTTATCATCCTCCACATGAATCAATTAAACTCCCTCAAAGAGCTCTATGGCTTTAAATTTGCAAGTGATATTTTATCTCAAAAAGCCCAAGAACTCAAAAGTATCATCAATAGTAATGAGGCAACTTTATACAATCTCAACCTTCACGAGTTTGCTATTTTAGTCACAAATAAAAGTATGTTTGAAAAATATTTTCTCATCTTAAAACACTCTATTTTAATCACTGACTGCCCTGAAGAGTATATCACGAGCAACTATGTCAATGCAGATTTTACAGCAGGGATATCTTATGGCGTGCAAAATATATTCAATCATGCAGACTTAGTCCTTCAAGAAGCACTTGCATCCAAAATAAGCTACAAAATATACAAAAACAATCATTCAGCTAAACAACTCCAAGAAGATAATTTTCATAGACTAAAAGTTTATAAAAATGCTCTGCATAGAGGAAAAATCATTCCCTATTTTCAACCTATCGTCGATGCGAAAGATGGCACTCTTATCAAATATGAAGCATTAGCACGCCTACAAACCAATGATGGAGAGATTATCTCTCCGTATCTTTTTTTGGATTCTGCGCATGAAGATAAAACATTTGAATTTTTTACGCGTCAAATGATGCAAAAAGTGTTCAACATTTTCTCAAAAAACAGTGTTGCACTCTCTATAAATCTCAACTATCAAAATATAAATTCTCAAACAATGGTCGAATATATTCAAAATAGACTCGAAAAATATGGTGGAGATGGGATAACTTTTGAGATTTTAGAGACTGAAAATATTTTAGATTATAGCGTCATGGAGACTTTTATCACAATGGTAAAAACGTATGGATGCAAAATCTCTGTTGATGATTTTGGCTCTGGATATTCTAACTTCACAAATATTATCAAACTCGATATTGACTACATCAAAATAGACGGCTCGCTCATCGAAAAACTCAATAGTGATGCCAACGTCAAACATATGGTTCAAGGTTTAGTATTGTTTGCAAAAAATACTAAAATGAAAACAATTGCAGAATTTGTCAGCACCCAAGAGTTAGCTGATACTGTCAAAGAGATTGGCATCGATTATATTCAGGGCTATTTTTACGGGGAACCAAAACCTCCTGAGTTTTATCAGCTTCTCTCATGAACACTTCAGTACATTACGCCGGTTTTTGGGTCCGTTTCATTGCTTCGCTTTTAGATACCTTTTTTTTAGCACTGCCCATCGCTGTTGTTGTCTATTTCGTAAGTGATGGCAATTGGTTTGACTTTGCTCAGTACCAACAAAACATGGCATATGCTATGAATGCAAACGCACACAAAGCACTCGCCATGCAGCCACAAACATCCCTAAAATGGGAACTTATTTTTGAAGTAAGTGTTTTACTTGTCACCATGCTTTTTTGGAAAAGATGGCGAGGTGCAACTCCAGGCAAGAGACTCGTTAAAATTAAAATAGTCGATTTTAAAACACATCAAGAGATAGACAATAAGCAAGCTCTCACCCGCTCTTTAGGCTACATCATCTCTACTTTGCCTTTTCTAATAGGTTTTCTTTTGGTTGCATTTAGAAAAGACAAAAGAGCTCTTCATGATTTACTCGCTGGCACTGTTGTCCTTTATGAAGAGGAACAAATCTCGTAAATATTTTCATAGCAAAAAAGTTTAAGTCATTTTTGCTAAAATAAAAAAATGTTCTATATTAGATTTCTTGAATAATTTATATGTGAGATTGCTTCGTCGTTCCTCCTCGCAATGACTGTCGATTTGCTTGCCATGTCCATCGATTTTGCTTGCCATAGCCATCGATTGCTTGTCATGACCGTCATTG
>DJAA01000053.1:38187-60739 GCA_002428085.1 Sulfurimonas sp. UBA6014
TTGCTTGTCATGACCGTCATTGCGAGCAAAGCGAAGCAATCTCACATATAAATTATGCAAGAAGTTGATTTAATTTTTACAACAAGGAAAACAGATGGATTTACAAACAAAAGCTCTTCATGCGGGGTATGAAAAAGATTCTCAGGGGACGATGGCGGTTCCTATTTATATGACAACAGCTTATGAGTTTCATAATGTCGCTCATGCTGCAAATTTATTTGCCCTCAAAGAGTTAGGAAATATCTACACGCGCCTTAACAATCCAACGACGGATGTATTTGAGAAACGTTTTGCAGAGCTTGAGGGCGGAGCAGCTGCAATTGCTACTTCAAGTGGTATGAGTGCTATATTTTACGCCATAGTAAACGCTGCCCAAGCAGGTGACAACATCATTTGCGCAAAGCAACTCTATGGTGGAAGTTTGACACTCAACACCCATACTTTAAAAAGATTTGGCATTGAAGCGAGGTTTTTTGATGTTCATAAGCCAGAACAAATCGAAGCTCTTTTGGATGACAAAACAAAAGTTATCTTTTTTGAGTCTCTGACAAATCCAAGTATTGATGTCGCAGACATTGAAGCCATCACAACTATCGCCAACAAATACGGCATCTTAAGCGTTGTTGACAACACTGTTGCAACTCCTGTTTTGTGCCGTCCATTTGAGTTTGGTGCTGATATCACCGTTCATAGTGCAAGTAAATACACAACAGGTCAAGGGCTTGCCATCGGTGGCATTTTAGTTGAGAGAAAAAATCTTGTAGAAAAACTCAAAGCAAATCCGCGTTATGCCCACTTTAATGAGCCAGATGCTTCGTACCATGGACTTGTGTATGTAGAAGTTCCCCTTCCTCCTTATACCCTTCGCACCCGTCTCTCACTTCTTCGTGACATCGGTGCCGTTTCCTCTCCGTTTAATTCATGGCTTTTTATTCAAGGGATGGAGACATTAGCACTTCGCATGAAAGAGCACTCCAAAAACGCTCAGGCTCTTGCAGAGTTTTTAGAGGCGCATCCAAGGGTCAAAAAAGTAAATTATCCAGGACTCAGAAGCAATGAGAACTACACAAATGCTCAAAAATATTTTGAAGATGGCGCATGTTCTGGGCTTTTAAGTTTTGAAGTACAAAGCTTAGAAGAGGCAGCAAAAATCGTAGATGCCACCAAACTTTACTCTTTGGTTGTCAATATCGGTGATTCAAAATCCATCATCACGCACCCTGCTTCAACGACGCATCAGCAGTTAAGTCAAGAAGAACTTTTGGCATGCGGAGTTCCAAGTGGACTCATTAGAATCTCTTGTGGTTTAGAGTCAATCAAAGATTTAATCGCCGACATGAAACAAGCTTTAGAGGCATAATCCATACGATAAAAAAGGGGCTTCATCCCCTTTTGCAAACCTTTTATATCAAACCAAATATTAAGTCATTTTCGTTAAAATAGCACTATTACTTTATGGAGACCCACACCTTTGTCACTGAACCTGCAAACATTTACTGAACATTTTACAAACCCTCTGTACTTAGAAAGCGGTCGTATTTTAGAGCCTTATGACATTACGTATGAAACATATGGGACATTAAATGAAGAAAAAAGTAATGTGATTGTAGTGTGTCATGCATTAACAGGTTCACACCATGCAGCAGGCGTTTATGATAATAAAACGGGTTGGTGGAACGCTCTTATCGGACCAAAAAAAGCTGTAGACACCGATAAATATTTTGTCATTTGCACCAACGTCATTGGGAGTTGTTTTGGCTCTACGGGTCCCATGAGCCTCGCCCATCCCCACCATGAACCCTACCGCTATAAATTTCCTGTTGTGACGATAAAAGACATGATAAAGGCACAAAGAATTTTATTTGACAGACTTGATATTCATCACGTTCATGCCATTATCGGCGGTTCTATGGGTGGGATGCAGGCACTCCAGTTTGCAGTCCATTATCCAAAATTTGCCACTAAAATCATCGCCCTTGCCACGACGTACGCGACCCAGCCGTGGNNCGATTGCTTTTAACAAAGTGGCCCAAGAAGCTATCCTCAAAGACCCTGACTTCAAACAAGGCTATTATGACCCCGAGGTGATTCGCGAACAAGGACTCTCAGGGATGGCGATAGGGAGAATGGCAGGGCACATCAGTTTTTTATCTCATGAATCTATGCAGAGAAAATTTGGACGTGATTATAAAAACACCGACGGACTTTATGAGCTTTTTGGTAGATTTCAAATTGAGTCGTATTTGGAGTACAACGGTTACAACTTTACTAAATGGTTTGACCCGCTCGCTTATCTTTATATCACAAAAGCCATCAATATTTTTGACCTTGCACGTGGGTTTGATTCACTCCAAGAGGCACTTAAAAAAATTTGCTCAGAGCTTTATCTTATAAGTTTTAGCAACGACTTATTATTTAGAAATTATGAGATGAAAGAACTTGACACTCTTCTCACCCAAATCGGCAACAAAAAGCACACCTACATCGATATCAAGAGCGATTATGGACATGATGCATTTTTAGTCGAACTTGAAAAATTTGATACTTACATAAAAGAGGCACTCAATGGCTAAAGAAAAATTTGAAACAAAACTTGAGAGTGCAAAAGCAATTTTGCAAACACTCATGAAACCAGATATCACACTTCAAGAGAGTGTCAATGCCTATGAAAAAGGGATGAGCGAGTTAAATGATGCGCAAAAAATGCTTGAAGATGCGCAGATAAAAATTAATGAGATAAAAAACACCTAAGGACCAATAAAAGTGAGAGCAGCCGTTTTACAACTCAGTGCACAAGGTTTAAGTAGTACAAAGTTATATAACTACATCCGCGTAGCACACAAAAAAGGGGTAGAAGTTTTGGTTCTGGGTGAATATGTTTTAAACCCTTTTTTTAAAGAGCTTGAAGCGATGTCACTCTCTATGATACAAGAACAAGCCACACAACAAATCACTATTTTAAAAGAGTTATCAACAACCTACACCATGACGATTATCGCCCCTTTAGCTATTGTAAAAAAGAAAAAAGTGTACAAAACCATCGTCAAGTTTGCTCCACATTCTACCTCGTACTACCAACAGCAGCTCCTTATAAACTACCCACACTGGAATGAAGAGAAATTTTTTTCCAATGAAATTCAAAAACTCCAATCTCCCATGATATTTAAAATCAATGGTTTTAGATTTGCCCTTATAAGCGGATTTGAACTCCATTTTGATTCGATTTGGGCTCAGATTGCTCCAAAGAATATTGACTGCGTTATTGTGCCGAGTGTGTCAACTTTTGACTCGTATGAGAGATGGAAATCCCTTATCTTATCCCGTGCATTTACCCATAACTGCTATATTTTACGCGCCAACCGTATTGGAGAATATAACCATGAACAGACAAAATGGGAATTTTATGGCGATTCTATTTTGGCATCACCAAACGGTGAACTTCTCACACATCTTGGGAACAAAGAGGAGTTAATGCTTGTTGATATGAGTCATACAGAGGTCGTTTACGCTCGCAGAACTTGGGGATTTAAAGATGCCATCCAAAAAAGGACTCTTCCATGATGCACTATTTTCACCGTCAAATACAACTTTGGGGAGAAGAGACACAAACGCTTTTGCAGAGTAAAAGCATAGCCATTATCGGCGCAGGCGGGCTTGGAAGCTCACTTGCCTTTGCTCTTGGTGCAAGCGGTATCGGCACCATCCATATGGTGGATTTTGATACGGTTTCCCTTCACAATATTCACCGTCAAATCGCTTTTAAAATGGGTGACGAGGGGAAAAACAAGGCCGTTATAAATGCCCAGCTTATAGCGCAGAGATCCCCTTTTGTAAAAGCCGTGGCTCATGAGTGCAACTTTGAAGCATTTGCCAAAAAGAACATAACAGTTGACCTCATCATCGATGCCACCGATAATCTTCCCTCAAGAGCCCAAATAAATGCCTATGCAAAAGAGAGAAATCTCCCTTGGGTATACGGAAGTGTTGAAGCTTTTCATGGACAAGTTTGTTTCATAGAAAACGCCTCTTTTACCGATGCTTTTAAAATCATAAACAAAACCCCCGCAGGCATAGCGGCCCCAATAGTGATGCATATAGCCTCTCTTCAAGCAAATTTGGCATTACGCTCTCTTGCAGGTCTGAGTGTCAAAAAAGACTTCTTATACTATCTGTTTTTTAATGCGCAAGGCGAACTCGTAACACAAAAATTTGGACTTCCAAAAGAGTAATGACTTCTTAGCTTATAATAATCATACCTAAAGGGATTTTAGATATAATTCCACGATTTTATAAGGACGCTGTGACCCCATGAATTTTGAACCCTATCCATTTGAAAAATTAAACTCTTTGCTCGAAAATATCATACCAAATCCAGACTACGAACCCTCGGTTTTAACCATCGGTGAGCCTCAGTTTGAGACTCCTGCTTTTATACAAAAAGCCCTTTGTGAAAATTCTGCATTGTTGCGACGCTACCCTAAAACTGCGGGTGAAGAAGACCTCATAAACGCACAAAAAGAGTTTGTAGCAAAAAGGTTTCACACACACCTCAGCAACACGCAAATCATCCCTACTTTTGGGACACGAGAGGTGCTCTTTAATTTTCCTCAATTTTTTCTTTTTGACAAAAAAAATCCTGTGATGGTTTTTACAAACCCTTTTTATCAGATTTATGAAGGTGCGGCAATTGCTTCAAAGGCAAAAATGATTCTCTTAAATCTTGACGAGAGCCATGACTTTAAACCTCGCATCGACGAAGAGGTCTTAAGCGGCTGCGACTTAGTGATACTCAATTTTCCAAACAACCCGACATCTTCAACCCTAACCCTTGAGGAACTCGGCGAATGGGTAAGTTTAGCTCTCAAATATAACTTTGTTCTCATCAACGACGAGTGCTACAGCGAAATATACACAGACGAGCCTATCCCTTCACTTTTGGAAGCTTCGACCCATGTCGGCAATCTTGATTTTAAAAATGTTTTAGTCATTAACTCTATCTCCAAACGCTCCTCTGCTCCAGGGCTTCGTTCAGGTTTTATAGCGGGAGATGAGAATATTTTACGAGAGTATATGAAATACAGAACTTACATCGGCTGTGCTTCGCCGCTTCCTCTTCAAAGTGCCGCAGCGGCTGCTTGGAGAGATGAAGAGCATGTCGCCCGCACAAGAGAGGTGTACAAAAATAATTTTAAAGCGGCACAAAAAATCCTCGGCATCAAAATTCCAAAAGCCACCTTTTATCTTTGGCTCAAAGTGCCAAATCCGCTAGAGTTCACTCGTAAACTCTACAAAGAGTACAATGTGAAAGTACTTCCTGGTGCATATTTGGCAAGAGAGGATGCTCATGGAGAAAATCCTGGAAGAGATTTTATCCGCATCGCTCTCGTTGAAGAGGAACAAAAAACAGAGGAAGCATTACAAAGAATCAAGGAGTGTTTACAATGAACAAAGTGGAAGATTTGAAAAAAAAAGTCTACGAAGCTGTACAAAATTTTGACATCGCTTCACTCTATGTTTTGGAGCAAAAAGCGCAAGACGTTTTTGATGAAGAGGCACTCCATGGGTTTTATGCCAATATTTTGGATTTGGCACTTGAAAAACTTACAGAGACTCTCGAAGCCCACCGAGTCATGGACATGAATGAGGTGCAAGATTTCGCAACCGTTCGGGCACTGTACGAATATGCTATGGAGCATTACAGTTGCGATAAAACTGAGGATGCAAGTGCTCTTTTTGAGGTTTTAAGTGGTCTGACAAACGATAAAAAATTCTCAGATGCGCTCAAGCTTCACTGGATTGCATCAGCTGAGAACATCACTTTAGACGATTTTCTCTCTGACATCGCAGATATAGATGCAACTGAAAAACTCGGCACTTTTTACATAAGTTGTTTTGTTAAAAAGGCACAAAAATTGCTAGATAAATCAAAAAGAGACGGGGAGTAATTTTATGAAAATTCATTTTATCGGCATCGGCGGTATTGGCATCTCAGGACTCGCGCAGTATATGCACTTTCAAGGGCACACAGTCAGTGGCTCAGACATTTCAGACTCGATTATTACAAAAAAATTACGCACACTTGGGATGAAAGTCACTGTGCCGCATTCTGAAGATTCTATAGAGGATCAAGATTTAGTGATTCACTCTGCGATTATCAGCCCGAAAAATCCTGAAGTCATGGAAGCAAAAAGAAAAGGGATAGAAGTTTTAGCCCGCAGAGAAGCGCTTTTGAAAATACTCCACACTTCAAAAGTCTACTCCATTGCAGGTGCACACGGAAAAAGCACTACGACAGCTATTTTAGCCTCCATTATGAAAGGCTCTGCTATCATTGGTGCCGAATCAAAAGAGTTTGGCTCCAATGTACGCTATGACAATACAACTGATATCATGATATTTGAAGCAGATGAGAGCGATGGAAGTTTCATAAACTCCAACCCTCACTGCGCTATAGTTGTTAACGCAGAACCAGAACATATGGAGTATTATGACTACAATTATGAGCGATTTTATGCCTCTTATAAAGCATTCATCCTCTCAGCACCATGTCGTGTTTTAAATGCCGAAGACCCTTTTTTAGCAAAACTCAAAGATGAAATCGATGCACATTGGCTCTATCCAAGCATTGACATAAAAGAGACACAATTTGTTCTCATTGATGACAATCCCCACACACGCTTTACACTCAAAGACTTAGGAAGTTTTGATGTTTGGGGCTTTGGAGCACATATTGCCATAGATGCTTCTTTAGCGATTTTAGCAGCAAATGAGTCGATGGATATAGAAGATATTCGCACAAATATCCTCTCATTCAAAGGTATCAAAAAGCGCTTTGATATCGTAGGTTCTGAGCTTGATAGTGTTATTATTGACGATTATGGACACCATCCTACAGAGATAAAAGCGACATTTCAGTCGGTGAGAGAATATGCCGCACTCAAAGGTTTTGATAAAATCACAGCTATTTGGCAGCCACATAAATACTCTCGCACTATCGACAATCTTGAAGAGTTCATCAAATGTTTTGAAGGGGCGCAAGAGCTCATTATCCTCCCTGTTTGGCCCGCTGGTGAAGTCCCTCGCGATATTGACTTTAAAGAGAAGTTTAAAGGTTACAACCTCACTATGGCAGACACGATTAAAAGAGCCAATAATACTATTACGGTAGTGAGAAATAAAGAAGATTTACAAACCCTAGACAAAGGGCTTATTATAGGTTTTGGTGCTGGAGATTTAACCTATCAAATCAGAGGAACACACTAATGGCATATTTGGCAGGTTTAGTCGTTGTTACTCTTTTCTTTTTGATTTTGCACTATTTTACAGAGCTCACAAAAAAAGAAAAAATCTTAGTCACTGCAGTTGTTTTGGCTCTGGTTTTTTCTGCAATAACCTATAATGTTTACACAAATAAACAAACGCAAAATATGAACACTATCGTCATGCAATTTAACCAACATAAAACTATAAAATGCAATGGTGTTGATGTAAACGATACCTACTTCACTCTGAGCATCGGCACATATACCTTTATAGGCAAAAAAAATACTCCAAATTATTCGCAGATGATTAGTGCATCTACATGCGAGTAGATACAAATTCAAAGATTGATCACCTCATCAATCAGCTCGATTTAGCCGAGCATATCGGCTCATTTGAGCAATTTTTCTCTCGCAACGCCTCTCTTTATATAGAGGGTGACCAAGAGCTTCATTTTCGCTACATCAAAGCACTCGATGCCATAGAATTTACTGCACCCCCTAAAATAGCCGATTTTACAACCATTAAAGGGCATTTATCTAAAAGAGGTATCTTAAGTTTTGAGCAGATTTTTGAGATTGTAAAAATCGTACGCTACTTTCGCACCTTCAAAAATCGTGCACTTGAGGGGATTATCGGTGAGTGGATGGATAAGTTTGTTATTGATGAAAAATTTACAGAAATAGAAAAATATTTCACCCATGACGGTCGTTTTGAAGAGACGCTTGACCGCAATCTTTTTGGACTCTCTCAAAGAATAAAAGAGCATAAAAACACCATGAGCACAGCACTCAAGCGGATGATGTCCAATGCAAAACTCACAGGCTACTTAGTCGATACGCAAGTCCATTTTATCAACAACGAAGAGTGTCTTTTGGTTCGCGGTGGGTTTAACCATGTTTTAAAAGGGGCGGTTATCTCACGAAGCAGCGGTGGTTTTTTTTACGTCTCCCCTGACACGATTTTAAAAACAAAAGAGCAAATTCGCTACATTGAGCAAGAGAGAGAGACAATTTTTTATGCCTATGCCAAAGAATTTTCCCTCAAACTTATGGAATTGCAACCTTTTATAGCTTTTATCGACAAAGAGTTTACCAAATTTGATAACTACCAAGCGCGCGTTTTATTTGCCAAAAGCAAAAACTACCAAATTGTCAAATCGAAAAATGATGCGAAAATAATCCTAAACGGTTTCTTCCACCCAGCTCTGCACAAAGCAAAACCAATTTTTGTAGATTTTACGAAAAATATTTTGATGATAACAGGGGTCAATGCGGGTGGTAAAACGATGCTCCTTAAGTCCATTTTAGCGGCAGCTTTTATGGCAAAGTATATCATCCCCATGCGTCTGAATGAAAATAAATCCCACATTGGCTCCTTTAAAAATATTTTAGCCATCATCGATGATCCGCAAAATGTGAAAAATGACATCTCAACTTTTGCAGGTCGCATGCAACAGTTTTCTAAAATATTTCAACACAAATCAGCTCTTGTAGGAGTCGATGAGATAGAGTTAGGAACCGACAGCGATGAAGCAGCGGCTCTGTTTAAAGTCATCCTTGATGAACTTGTCCTGCAAGGACAAAAGATTGTTGTCACCACCCACCATAAACGTCTTGCAGCCCTCATGGCAGACCGAGAGGATGTCGAACTTATGGCGGCGATTTATGATGAAGAGGCTCGCATGCCCACATACGAATTTATGCAGGGCATCATTGGTAAAAGTTACGCTTTTGAGACAGCAAGCCGCTATGGTATCTCCAATAAAATCGTAAATGAAGCCAAAAATGTTTACGGCGATAACTCCGAAAAGCTCAATCTTCTCATAGAACGCGGCTCACAACTCGAACGTGAACTCAAACAAAAACATAGTAAAGTAGATGAAAAACTCGAAGAGTTAGCCAAAAAAGAGCACTCTCTTAAAGAGGAGCGCGAAGAGGTATTTACCCAGCTTCAAACACAAAAAGAGGCACTCAAAAAAAGTTACGAAACAGCTATAAGCGAAGCAAAACTTGCAGCACGTGCGGGCGATACAACAGCCATTCATAGGGCGATGAACAAAGCAAACAGAGAGCTTCCTAAAGAAGAACAAATAAAACAACAGCCTCGTCTCGTAGAGTTTCAAGTAGGTGATGAAGTGAAATACCACAGCAAAAAAGGGGTAATTCTCTCCATGACAGATAAAAAAGATGCAATGATAGAAGTTGAAGGGATGCGCCTAAGAGTTGCAACTCATCAGCTTAAAGCTACAAAAATACTCAAGCAAAAATCAAAAACTGACTTAAAAGTAAACGTAGAAAAAAAAGCAGGACTCACTTGCGACCTTCATGGTATGCGCGCAGAAGAAGCCGAAGAAGCATTAGATAAGTTTCTCTCCGATGCCCTTTTAAATGGCTGGGATGAAGTCCTTATTTACCATGGCATAGGGACAGGAAAACTCTCCTATGCTGTAAAAAACTTTTTAAAAGCCCATCCGAGGGTGAAAAAATTTGAAGATGCCCCACAGCACATGGGTGGATTTGGAGCAAAGATTGTCACTCTTTAGCGAAATTATTTAATGCAAATCATATTTGAAAATCGTGATTTTATTCTCTTGAACAAACCAGAGGGGCTGAATTTTCATAGTGAAGATGATGAAGCAGGTTTTGTGGTCTTAGCTACAAAACAACTGGGCCTTGCAAAACTCTTTAGTGTCCACAGACTTGACAAAATGACCTCAGGTCTTATTATCTTAGCCAAATCAGCCACTGCAGCAAATGAATTTACCAAACTTTTTGAAGCCCGTGCCATACAAAAGTACTATCTAGCGGTGAGCCTGCGTAAACCAAAGAAGAAACAAGGGTGGATCAAAGCAGACATGGCAAGTGCGAGAAGAGGCTCTTACATGCTTACTCAAACGCAAGAAAATCCTGCTATTACACAGTTTATAAGTGCATCCCTTCGCGTTGGTGAGCGCCTCTTTTTAGTCAAACCTCATACAGGAAAAACTCACCAGATACGTGTCGCACTCAAAAGCATAGGTGCCGCAATAGCTGGTGATATTCGCTATGCAAATGCCGATGAAGCAAAAAAAGAAGAGAGAGGGTATTTGCACGCGTATGCACTGCGTTTTAGCTTTAAAGAGGAGGATTTTAGTTTTGTCTCTCCTCCTAGTGATGGAGAGAGATTTATTTCACTTCAAGCCAAAGAGCAGATACAAAACTGGGAAAAACCTTGGGAGTTTTTTAAGTGAAACGTAAAAAAATAGCCATCATTGGAGCAGGCGCTTCAGGACTTTTATGCGCCATTGTGTGTGCTCAAAAATCTTGTTCTGTAGATATTTTCGAGCAAAACGCAAAACCTGCAAAAAAGATTTTAGTCTCAGGCAATGGCAGATGTAACATTACAAATATTTCCACATGCCAAGAAGATTACTTTAGCGACAATCCAAGTTTTGTTAAGTTCGCACTTGAAGATTTCCCCTTTAGTGAGTTTGAAAAATTCACCGCAAATTTTGGTTTGATGCTTGAAGTAAAAGAAGATGGCAAAGTCTATCCGCTGAGTAACGAAGCAAAAACCGTAGCGACGCTTTTAGAGAACTACGCAAGTGCTTTAGGTGTCATCTTTCACACCGATACAAAAATAACAGAGATAAAAAAACTCCTTGACAACTATGACGCGGTCGTTGTCGCAACAGGGAGCCAAGCAGCTTCTCATTTGGGTGGCAACAGCGATGGGCAAGCGTTTGCACAAGAGTTTGGACACACCATTATCCCTACCTACCCTTCCCTTGTACAACTCCATTTACATTCAAACGCCCATGACAAAATGAGCGGTGCAAAAGTTGATGGTGAAGTGACACTTCTTGTCAATAAAAAGCCAACTTTAACCTCTCATGGCGACATCCTTTTTACAGATTACGGGGTTTCAGGTTTTGCTATTTTAGATATTTCACAACTTGCTTCAGAATCTCTCATGAACGCTCAAAGTGTCGATATCGCACTCAATCTGCTTCCAAAATATACAGCGCAAAAACTCTCTGCACACCTTATGAAAATGGCAACGATACATCCACATGCTAAACTTTTGGATGTGCTTCATGGGCTTTTACCCATCAAAATCGCCAAAACGGTTTTAGAAGTTTTAGAACTTCCATTTCCCATGATTTGCTTGCAAATAGAGACAAAACTCTCTAAAAAAATCGCCAATCAAATCTGCAACTGGAAATTTGAAGTGAGTGCAACGCACGGTTTTCGCCACGCAGAAGCAAGCGGCGGCGGCGTAAACACGAGTGAGATAAACCCAAAAACTATGGAGTCGCTTAAACAAAAAAATCTTTATTTTTGCGGCGAGGTTTTAGATGTAGTCGGTCGTCGCGGCGGCTACAACTTTGCCTGGGCATGGGCAAGCGGATATGCGGCGGCAAAAGCCATAACAAAATCTTAAAGTAAATACCGATAAACTACTTTTGCAAACGCTTACTAATTCTCGAAAAACAAGGTTTTTCGTAGCTTTAGGGGGTTGTAGGGACGATGAGTCCCTGCCATTCAAACGGACGAGTTCGTTTGAATGTATAAATAGTAAAAAAGGATTTTCGCATGCCAACAAGTTTAATAGTTTTAATTGTCATGGCAGTTGTACTTATCTTCATGTACAACTCACTCGTCTCCAAAAAAAATCAGGTAGAAAATATCTTCGCTGGGGTTGATACAGTTTTGAAAAAACGCTACGACCTTATTCCAAATTTAGTGGCAACTGTAAGCAAATATATGCAACATGAAAAGTCTCTCCTTGAAAAAGTGACACAACTCCGCTCTGAGGCAAATAAGCCCAATATTTCAGATGCACAAAAGATAAAACTTGACGCGCAGGTAACTTCTGCACTTGGCTCCATCATGATTGCAGTTGAGAATTATCCTGATTTAAAAGCAAACGAAAATGTGATGCATCTGCAACATTCACTCACGGAAATAGAAGAGCAAATCTCTGCCGCAAGACGTGCATACAACCAAGCGGTCACCGACTATAACAACGCTATTGAGATGATTCCGACAAACTTTATGGCCAATGCCATGAACTATTCCAGAAAAGCGGTGTTTGAGATTGTAGAGTCCCAAAGAGAAAACGTCAATGTCAAAGAGCTTTTTAAATAATCCATGAAAAGCGTCAGCGCATTAACTGATTTTTACTATAAAAATTTATTTCCGACTTTAGAAAAGTTAGAAATTCAAAGAAGAAATTTACGCTATAGAATCGTACTTATTGGGCTTTTTTATACACTTATTTTTATCCTTATTTTTACTGCAATCGGGATTTCGCAGAGCGATTTTTTTGTCATAATTCTTTTTGCTTATTTTGGTCTTGGCGGATTTTTGTATAAATTTCTCACAAAAGACTATACCGATGAATTTAAAAATAAAATCATTGAGCCACTCGTCAAGGCAATTGACGAAAAACTCCAGTACGCAAGTGCTATGCATGTCTCACAAAGAACTTTTGAGCGCTCAGAACTTTTCACCGCAACAGTAGACAGATTTAGTGGAAATGACCATGTTCACGGACTCATAGAGGGGACTAAAATAGAGTTCTCCGACCTTCATGCCGAACAAAAACATAAAAATTCTAAAGGCAAAGATAATTGGAGCACGCTTTTTAAAGGGCTTTTTATCGTTGCAGACTTTAACAAAAATTTTATGGGTAAAACAATCATTCTTCCCGACTCGGCACAAAAAACTTTTGGCGACCTTATCGGCGGTTGGCTCCAGTCAAAAAATATGGGCAGAGACGAGCTCGTTAAAATGGACGATATTGCGTTTGAGAGAGAGTTTGTCGTTTACTCCACCGACCAAATTGAAGCCAGATACATCCTCTCTCACGCACTTATGCAAAGACTTTTAACCTTTAAAAATAAGTCCAAACATCCCGTCTATATCTCCTTTATAGGTGAGTCCATCCACATGGCAATCTACTACAACAAAGACCTTTTTGAACCCTCTATTTTCCATTCACTTTTAGAGTATAAGGTTGCGATGGAATATGTAAGCACGCTTCATTTAGCTATCGGTATCGTCGATGAACTTAAACTCAACCAAAAATTATGGAGCAAGCGATGAACCATGAAATAGACCTTTTACGTTTAAGTATTCAAGATTTTTTCACCGCTAAAATTCTTAAACTTTCTCTTTTGCCCTTCCTTATCACTTTGGTTATTCTGTTGACACTCTTTTTTATTGTGGCAGGAATGGGACTTGACCAACTTGGGACTATGAATATAGCCTCAACGCAGACGACTCTACAAAATGGAGTTGCTCACACAGAGACGGTTACAGCGCAGCTTGAGGGCAACGCTATTTTCCAGTATCTGCTCAACTTTCTCCTCACATCATGGATATCCAGCTTTTTCGTCTATGCAGTGGGTGGTTTTCTCGTTTTGTATGCGTCTATCTTTATCGCCCTCTTGGTGATAGGGTTTTTAACGCCAACTGTGTTAAGAGAACTCCAACGCAGACACTACCCTGACATTGCGATGATAGGGCATTCAAACCTTTTTGAAGCTCTCTTTTTAATGTTTAAATGGGCGATTATCATGCTCTTGCTTTTTCTTCTTTTTATCCCGCTCTATTTTATCCCGTTGATCAATATAGTCGCATTGAACCTACCTCTTTATTACTTTTTTCATAAAATGATAACCTACGACATCGCCTCAAATATCTGCACAAGAGAAGAAAATAAACGGATACAATTTTTCAGTGCAAATAAAATACGATACAAAACCCTAGCCCTCTACCTTCTCTCGCTCATCCCGTTGGTCATATTTTTTGGCGCACTTTTTTATGTGATTTATTTAGGGCATACTTACTTTATAGAGGTGAAAAATGAAAGAGATAAAACTTAAATACTTGCCAAAGATTATTTACGGCACAGCATGGAAAAAAGAGCGTACAACAGAGCTTGTTGTGCAGGCGGTGCAAGCTGGCTTTAGAGCAATAGACACAGCGTGCCAGCCAAAACATTATGCTGAAGAAAAAGTGGGAGAAGCACTGCTTCTCCTTCAAAAACAAGGCTTTAGGCGTGAGGATTTATACCTTCAAACCAAGTTTACACCACTCACAGGACAAGACCCAAACGCCATTCCCTATGACAAAAATGCACCTTTGGATGTGCAAGTTGCACAATCTTTTGAGACGTCCAAAAAAAATCTTCAAACCGACTATGTAGATGCGCTCGTTTTGCATTCCCCTTTATTTCCCTATGCTAAGTTATTGCAAGTTTGGAAGGCTTTAGAGCAGATACAAAAAGAGGGTGGCGCACTGCTCCTTGGCATCAGCAACTGCTATGATTTAGAAGTTTTAAGGCATCTCTATGAAGACGCAGAGATCAAACCAGCCGTGGTGCAAAATAGATTTTATGCCGATTCAGGTTATGACAAAGCGTTGCGTCTTTGGTGTAAAAATAACAATATAATCTATCAAAGTTTTTGGTCTCTTACTGCAAATCCTCATATACTTGCAAGTGAAATTGTACGCAATCTTGCAAAAGAGTACAACAAAACACAGGCACAAATCTTTTTTAATTATTTAAATTCTGAGGGAATCGTCCCTCTAAGTGGGACAACATCTAAGATACATATGCTTGAGGATTTAGCTATCTTTGATTTTGAACTCTCTTTAGCACAGAGAAAAAATATGAGTGAACTTCTTCTTTAGGATTATAAAATACTCCCTGATATTACGCACTTTTTATAAAAGTGTGTAAAGTCAGATACTCATAAAGGAGTCGCTACACAAGTTGTACGCAGCTTCTTTTTAAATCTCATTCCACTGTTGTAACCACACCAAAAAATTATCCGAAGAAATCGGTCTGCTTATTCCATATCCTTGCCCCAAATCACACCCTAAAGCGACAAGTTCTGTAGCAATTTCTTTACTCTCAACCCCTTCAGCCACAAGATTTTTTGCAAATGCTTTTGCCAGACCGATAATGCCGACAACTATTAAACGATCATCTGAATCACTCAAAAGATCACGAATAAAACCTTGATCAATTTTGAGTGTTGCGACAGGTAATCTTTTGAGATAACTCAAAGAAGAATAGCCTGTTCCAAAATCATCAAGTGAAAAATGTATCTTCAATTTCGAACACTCTGCAATAATTTTAGATGCCGCTTGCATATCTTCCAAGGCACTTGTTTCTAAAATCTCAATTTCCAGCATTTTTGGATCTACCGATGCATGTTTATGTAAGAGGTGTTTTAACGCTTCAACAAAATCACTCTTAAGGAGTTGTGTCGCACCTACATTGACGCTGACTGGTATTGTATATCCCAATAAACTCCACTCAGCTATCTGACTGAGAGCTGTATCGATAACCCATTCCCCAATTTTTGATGCCAATGCAGAATTTTCAATCATGGGGAGAAATTCCATAGGGTACAGAAGTCCTTTTGTTGGATGATTCCATCGTATTAAAGCTTCTGCTCCTATAATTTCACGCGTACGCATATTGACCTTTGGTTGATAATGTAAAACAAATTCATCATGATGCAATGCTTTTTCAATGTTTAAGAAAGTCTCATGATATCTTCGCGTCACTCTATCATTTTCTGTATCAAATATATGATAACGATTTTTTCCAGCTTGCTTTGCTTGATACATGGCAAGGTCTGCTTGACGAATAAGCTGGTCTCCATCTATCTCATCCGTTTGCGGATAAAAAGTTATCCCCGCACTTGCTGATAATGAAATCATATGCTCATCAATCACAACTAATTTAGCGGCTTGTTCTAATAACCTTTGTGCAATCTCTAAAGCTTCCTCTTTACTTTTTAAATTAGGAACTATAATAGCAAATTCATCTCCGCCTAAGCGCGAAATAGTATCTTCATCTCGTAATGTTTGACTCATATTTTTTGCGACAGTGATAAGAACAAAATCTCCCATGTCATGCCCGTAAGAGTCATTGATCTCTTTAAATCCATCTAAATCCAAATAAATGACAGCAATATATCCTCCTGTTCGTTTCACCCGAGCCATGGCCTGTTTGAGTCGGTCAGCCTCTAATGAACGATTTGGCAAACCTGTGAGCATATCGTAATGAGCCATATACTCAAGTTCACTCTGATGCTTTTTCTGATACGTAATATCAGTAAATGCCCCAACTAAACGCACAGGACTTCCACTCTCGTCTCGCTCAATAACATCTCCGCGGTCTTGAACCCATATGACACTCCCATCTGCACAAATCATGCGGTGTTCAGAATAATATACCAAAGAACTCCCATTCAACAGAGCGCTTAGACGCTCTTTGACGAATGCAATATCATCAGGATGAACAATTGATTCAAACTCTTGCAATGTGTTTGCATGTGCATCAGGCCTTATTTTCAAAATTTCATACCATTGCTGATTGTGCATCATCTTCCCACTTAGAATATGCCAATCCCAAATCCCTTCATGGGCAATTTCCATAATCTTTTGAAGCACATGTTCACTTTCGATTACTTTTTGTTGGGCTTCCAATATTTCTGTAATATCTGTAGCAATAACCAAAATCTGCTGGTTGCCATTACTATCGATAAAAGGTTTTTTTATCGATTTAAAATGACATATCTCTCCTGTGGTTGCATCTCTGCTCGCTTCGATAACAATTTGCGTCTCCCCTTTTTCCATAATTGACAAGGCACTTGCTCGAAACCCATCAGCAATCTCTTTAGGTACACCAAAGTCATCATCATGTTTTCCAATCATTTGTTCAGGAGTCGTACCGTAAAGATCTGCAACAGTCTTATTCCCTAGAACAAAGTTTCCTTTAGCATCTTTGACCACTAAAACACTCGGCATCTCATCAATAACAGTTCGTAAAAGTTGTTGATTCTCTTGCAGTGCTTTGGACGTTTTTTTCATATCACTCAAATCCAAATCAATGCAATACATTTCGTTTTTTCCATCCAATCCACTCAGCATCACATGACTTGAATAAACACTAATCAAAGAACCATCTTTAGTTAGTAATTCTAACTCACTTGCGGGTATTGCAATACCGCTACGAACCCAATTTGAATGGGCTGTCACAACAAATGAACGTACCGGCGGAGGAACTATCAGTTGGGTAAAATCCTTCCCCATCACCTCCTCTGCCGTAAATCCGTAAATCTTTTCACTGGCATGATTCCAATAAATGACCTTACGATTTTCATCGTATCCTTGAACGGCAATATTTTCAATCTGATTAAAAATTCTTCGGAAGCGGTTTTCACTTTGCATCAGCATCTCTTGCTGTTTTAACTCATCCGTAATATCCAAACTGATTCCAACCATAGCAGTCACTTCATGATTATCATTAAGCTGTAACGCTTTAATCACTTTCAGATCATGAACTTTCCCATCCACAAATGGCAGTTGCTGAATCGTTACACTTATCCCATCACTTTGTAATGCTTTAGCGTCTGATGCCAGACACTGCGGACGAAACGGTTCAGGTATCAAATGGATATAATGATCAGAGTTTAGAAAATCTTTTTCCTCTATTCCCATCGCCTGAGTAAATGCGCGATTGACGAAAGAGAGTTTCCCTTTCCCATTTTGAAGCCATATTCCAACGGGAGCATAATCCAAAATGAGTTGTAAAGTCCCCCTCTCCTCACGCAATTTTTCTTCTAAAAGATGGGTTTGTGTAACATCACGGGCAATACCAAATAACCCTATGATTTGACCGCTAGAATCTTTTATAGGATATTTTCGGTTATCTACCCATCCTTTTTCTCCATCTTTTGTGACAAAATCTTGCTCTTCTCGTACACTAGCAACACCGCTAAACACCTCTTTTTCAAGCCTATAATATTCATCAGCCAAACTCTCATCAAAAACATCATAATCTGTCAGTCCAATCAAATCACTCCAATGTTCTACAGATTCAAATAAAGCAGCTAAAGAAGCACTTGCTCCTGTAAATACGTGATTTGCGTCTTTAAAAAAAATAAAATCATCTGTCATCTCCATCATGATTTTAAACGCTAATGTAGATGCCGCATCTTCCATGGTACGAGGCAAAGTTTTTACATTTTGAAGCCTCAAATCAAGATAAAAACGTTGATTTAAAGCATCATATGTTCTATCAACCTGCCCCAAAACACATATTATTTTTCCATTAGAATGTCTCATACGACCATGAACCGACAAGGTTTGAGAGGTGATTTGCGGGTTAAAGAGACTCTCATAAATATCATAATCATGAGGGTGCATCAAATCTTTAAAAGTGATGACCCCATCTTTTAAAAGCTGATCGTTATAGCCAAGCAACTCTGTTAAGCCATCCGAAGAATGAACCTTCATATATCCATTTTGAAGATAAAAAAGAATTTGTGCCGAACCCATTTTGCCACCCTCTTGTATGTACAAAAAATGTGATTTATTGAATATTATAACATGGTTTTAGAGGTTTAGCTTCATTCTCTTAGCATCATGAAAATTCTGGAGGCTGAGCAAAATTATAATTTTCACTCTTGCTCTTTTTCTGCTTCTTTCATGACCATAGCTCTGTAGGCTTCATCTTTTGAGACTAAACCAGCTTCGTATAAAAACTGCGACGCAACGAAGTTGCTCTTTTTTATTTTGTCGTATTTGGCATAACTGAGATAGAGAATGTCTTTTGCGCGGGTGACGGCGACATAAAAGAGGCGGCGCTCTTCGTCGAGTGAGCCGCCTCTTTGCATGAGTTTTCTGTTTGGAAAACGTCCGTCCATCAAGTCAACCACATAAACCTCTTTAAACTCCAAACCTTTTGAGGCATGGACACTGAGCAGGTTTACGCCTTCGCCCTGTGTTAAGTCGGATGAGCCTAAAATCATGGCGTTTAAAAAGCGTTCGTGTTCGGAGTAAGGTTTTGAGAGTTCCTCTAAAAGCACCATTTTTCGGGCGATTCTCGTGAGTGATTCTTCTTTTTGTTTCTCATCGACACTTCCGTCTTTCAGTGTTGCTCTTTTTATTGCAAGTACGTCTGAAATATGCTTATATAAAGAAGATGCGGCTATCTTTTTTACGACTGTTTTGGGCTGTTTTATCCCTTTTAAATCACGGTATAAAAGATAAAAATCATGTAAAAAAGTGGCACCATCTTTGGTGAGTTTTGGGTGTTTTAAAATTGGATTGTTCATAAATTTAGCCTCAAATCCAAGCTTTGCGAATTTGCCCACGGCACCTAATTCTAAAAACTCATCAAAAAGCCCTAATTGATGGCTCACTTTTCTTTTTTCAAAAGGGTTCTGAATGGAGACATCAGGCGCATACAGCCCATAAAAAATCGAGCCGTGTCCCAAAGATTTGAGTGCGATGTACATCTCTTTTGCCATGGCACTCCCAATCCCTTTTGCAAACTCAAAGAGGTGAATAAACGCCATCATGTCCGCCTCATTGACAAGCAAAGTGTACAAATCTAACACCGCTTTTACTTCTCTTGAGTCAAAAAAACTCGTTCCCCCTTTTCTTTTACAAGCAATGCCAAGCTCGCGAAGTCCCACTTCTATACCGTCTGCCGAGGAGTTATTTCTAAAAATGACGGCTATTTCTTCTTTTGGAGTTTGTGAATCTCTGATTTGCGCCGCCATCGCATGGTACTGATCAAACAACTCATCATACGCCAAAAGTTTAGGAGGTTGCGCCTCATAATTTCGTGTCACTTCAAGCTTTTTTGGGTAAATTCGCTCATTATGTTCGATCACTTTTGTGGCAAGAGAAAGTATCGGCAAAGTAGAACGATAGTTTTTTGTAAGGGTGTGAACCTTCGCACGCGGGAATTTGGTGGAGAAAGAACCGATAATGGAAATATCGGCACCATTAAATGCATAAATACTTTGGTCGTAATCGCCCACACAAAAGAGCGAAGGCGGTTTCATGGCATCTATGAGCGTTCCTTGAAGTGCGTTTGTATCTTGGTATTCATCGACTAAAACTTCTTTGTAGCCTAAATTTTTACTCTTGCATATTTCTCGAAAATTGATGAGCAAATCATTAAAATTTACAAAACCGTACTCTTTTTTTAAACTCTCAAACTCATCAACAATATCTGCATAAATCATCGCAAATGGGTGATGTTCTGGGTATTTTTCTATAATCCAGCTCTCAAAATCACGTTCAAGTTCTGTATTTTGATAAAAAGAGTAGACATCATAAAGATAGTTTCCGCCATAAGGGGTAATTTCGGCTCCTATTTGCATAAAAGAGCGTTTTTCAAACACACTTCTAAATAAAGTTTTTAGCTCACGCTGTTGTTTTAAAACGACTTTTTTATCTTGTTTTTTGAGCCATCGGTAGCTCACCGCATGAAAGGTTCCAGCATCGATTTTAGCTGCCGTTTCTTTACCGAAATACTCGGCGACTCGCTCTATCATTTCAGCCGCTGCTTTGTTGGTGAAGGTGAGAAGCAAAATCTCCTCTGCGGCTACACCTATGTTTAATAAATGCCCGATACGACCGACGATTGTCGATGTTTTTCCTGTCCCTGCCGAAGCGATAATAAGATTTTGAAACTCTGTAGAAGTAGCCGCGGCATACTGCTGGGGATTTAAGCGAGATAATGGCAAAAAGACCCCTTTTTATTTGAAGAGCGGCATTATAACAAGAAAAAAATTTATCCAGATTTGCAACAATGGAGAATCACCATAGATTCAGTCGGTGCTTAACTCATTTTTTGAGAGTATCTTATAAATAGTTTCTTCCATCTGCGAAGCACTCTCACGAAGCTCACTAATGCGATTGACAGCTTCTGCTTTATTTCCTGCTTTGCTCAATACAACTAACTCTTTTGCTATATTGTGCAAATGCTCATGGAGTGGCAATATACCCTCTAACATAAAACCTAGCTTTTTATCTCTTTTAAGCATAGTAGCAAATTGACATGACTGGTGATCAAGTTCAGGGATAAAAGCACTTGTCCCTTGAAAGTAGGCTGTCAGCTTATCAATCCAAATAAATTGCTCTAATAGAGAGTACAAAACAGAGATATTTTCATGCCCAATCTGCTTTGTTTGGCTCCACTGAGATGGGACTTTCCATTCACTATACCAAGCCATAACATCTTTGACATCCATAGGTTTTGCTATAAAATAGCCTTGTGCGTTAGTGCATCCAAGATACAGCAAAATTCTCCCTTGTCTAAGGGTCTCCACTCCCTCTGCGATTACATCAATGCCAAACGATTCTGCAAGCCCTATGATTGCATCAAGAATCATGATATTATCAGAGTGCGTTGAGAGTTCTCTGACAAAGTTTTGGTCGATTTTTATCATTTGGATATCCAACCGTTTAAGATAAGTCAAAGAAGAGTATCCAGTACCAAAATCATCAAGAGAAAATGAGATTCCCATTTTTCTACACTCAGCTATAACATTTGAAGCAACTGTGATATCTTCAAGAGCACTTGTCTCTAAGATTTCAAACTCCAAAGAGCTTGTATCAACTTGTGGATGGCGTGCTAAAATTGTTTTGAGGTTTGGAACAAAATCGTCTCTAAGCATTTGATATGCACTCAAATTAACACTCACATGTATTTTGTGACTCCACTCATTTTGCCAAGATTGAAGCTGCAAAAGCACCTCTTCAAGGACATATTCTCCGAGTTGTATCATGAGTGGGTCATTTTCTATAAAAGGTAAAAATCTATAAGGCGAGAGAATTCCCTCAGTTGGATGTTGCCATCGCACAAGTGCCTCAAAACCAAGTAATTTGCCCGATTGCATAGCAACTTTTGGCTGATAATAGACGACAAATTGTTTTGATCTGAGTGCATGAGCAATGTTTTCAATATTTTCATGATGCACTTGCAGATTTTTAGCATTTGCAGCGTCATAGAAACAAAACTGATTTTTTCCCGATACCTTTGCTTGATACATCGCTTGGTCGGCTTGTTGGAGCAATTTTTCTGCACTTAAAGAGAGCTCTTGCGGATAAAGACTCACCCCGACACTGACGCTAACACCAACATTGTGCTCCTCAATCTGCACCGATTGTGCACCCGTCTGTAAGACTCTTCCTAAAATTTCAAGAATCTCTTTTTTCTCATGCAAAGAAGGTAAAACAACAATAAATTCATCCCCGCCAATACGCGCCATGAGGTCTGTTTTTTTAAATATATTGTGCATTCTTTTCGTAAAAACGAGTAAAAATTCATCGCCAAAATGATGTCCGTATTTGTCATTAAGACTTTTAAAGCCGTCTATGTCAATATAAAATATGGCAAAAGGAGTCTGTTGCGCGTTTGTCTGCGTCATAAGTTCATTGAGTTTTTCAAGGAACATTCTACGATTGGGCAAATTTGTAAG
>DJAA01000024.1:0-2031 GCA_002428085.1 Sulfurimonas sp. UBA6014
TTTATTGTTCATAAGTCACCTTATTTTTAATCTTGCAAAAGTATAACAAAGTCGTCTAAATAATAGGTAAAATGAATTTTGTTATTTTGCTATAATGATGCGATTATAAATAAGTGATCTTGTGCGCTTTAGTGCTTAACATCAGTAAAAAGGACATTTTTTGCAATTGACAAATGAAGAATTAAAACAAAAAATTAGGGCTTTAAAAGAGAAACTCAGTGTCACTGTTGTTGCCCATTTTTACCAAAGAGACGAGGTTTTTGAGATGGGCGATATCACTGGTGACTCACTTGAACTTGCCATACGTACGCGTGATAATGATGCAGAGTTTGTGGTGTTTTGCGGTGTCGGTTTTATGGGACAAAGTGTCAAAGTGCTCTCTCCAAACAAAAGAGTCGTCATGCCAAAAGTCGCCTGCTGTGCGATGGCTCGCATGATTGACTCTTTGTATTTTGATGATTCCGTTACATTTTTAAAAGGCTACGGCATAGATAAAGAGCATATTTTGCCCATCACTTACATCAACTCAAATGCCGATGTTAAAGCAAAAGTGGGTGAAATGGGCGGCATGGTTTGTACAAGCGCTAATGCCAAAATCATCATCACGCAGGCACTCAAAGAGGGAAAGAAAATCCTTTTCGTCCCTGATAGATGTTTGGGTCAAAATATTGCAAATCAGATGGGGCTTCGCTCATGTGTGATTGGTGATGGGACAAATCCTAACGAAGCCGACATCATTTGTTACAACGGTTTTTGTTCGGTTCACCAGCTTTTTTCGGTGGAGGATATAAATTTTTACCGTAAAAAATACCCTGGTATTTTGATAGCCACGCACCCCGAGTGTGACCCTGCGGTGTGTGATGCTTCGGACTTTGTCGGCTCAACTTCTCAGCTTATAAAGTATATAAAAGAGTTGCCGCAGGAGCAAAAAGTGGCGGTCGGGACAGAGTTTAACATGGTCAACCGATTGAGAGCAAAAAATACTTATGTGCTCTCCTCGAGCAAACCTGAATGTCCGACCATGAATGAAACAACTTTGGAAGATTTGTATTTGACCCTCAAAGCCATTGATGAGGGCGCGCCCATCAATGAAATATTTATCGATGAAAAAACGCAAAAATGGGCAAAAATAGCGCTAGAGAGAATGTTGGCATTATGATAGAAGCATTTGTAAGAGCCACTTTGGCTGAGGATGTAGGACGCGGTGATTTGTATGCTTTAGTGGAGCCCAGCGTAGAAGCCAAGGCAGACATCATCGCCAAGTGTGAGGGTGTTGTAGCGGGTGTGAAGTACATAGATGTTTTGGCTAGGCTTGAGGGTTTTGAGGTTATTTGGGGCAAAAAAGACGGCGAGAGTTTTGTAAAAAATGATGTGCTGGCCATAGTCAAAGGAGATTCGCACACCCTTTTGAAAATCGAGCGAACTCTTTTAAATATGCTTTTACACGCAAGCTCCATCGCCACACTAACTAGAAAATATGTAGAGATTGTGCAGCCTTATGGGGTAAAACTTTTAGATACAAGAAAAACAAGACCGATGCTTAGAGTGTTCGAGAAATACGCTACAAGAGTCGGCGGGGCGGTAAACCACCGCATGGGCTTAGATGACTCTTTGATGATAAAAGACACACATCTCAAAACCATAAAAGATTTGAAATCGTACATAATTCAAGCAAGAAAACAGATACCCTTCACCGCAAAAATAGAGGTAGAAGCTGAGACCTTTACAATAGCAAAAGAGGCGTTTGAAAGTGGAGCCGACATTGTGATGTGTGACAACATGACACCCTCTCAAATAGAGCAAATAGTAGTCTATAGAGATGAAAAGTTCCCGCATATCCTCTTGGAAGCCAGCGGAAATATCTCGTTAGAGACTATCGAATCATACGCAAAAACAGGTGTTGATGCCATAAGCAGCGGCTCACTCATCCATCAAGCCAATTGGATAGATTTGTCTATGAAAATGAACTAAGTTCTTCGAGGAGATTTTAGATGGCTGATGATGAGGAAAAGACCGAAGAACCCACCAGTA
>DJAA01000024.1:2067-2321 GCA_002428085.1 Sulfurimonas sp. UBA6014
GTTATTACACTTTTTGTAGCGATACTTGCTCTTTTGATGCTTTTTCCTTACATGAGCAAGCATGTTGTTTTTCTATTTCAGTACTATTTTTCTCTTATCGGAATGCCTTTAGATAAAGCTTCCATGATAGACATTGCTATAGTGACAATGAAAGAGTTTCTTTTAATTATTATGCCACTTTCTCTTGCTGTTGCAGTATCGGGAATAACTGCGGCTATTGCACAATTTGGATTTTTGTTTACAACCAAGGCAAT
>DJAA01000024.1:2341-24610 GCA_002428085.1 Sulfurimonas sp. UBA6014
TTTTCTATAAAAAAAGTTATAGAAGGTGTGAAGGTTACTTTTAAATCTTTAACAGCTTTAGGGGTCGGTTTTATATTTTTCTTGGACTTTATTGTTGAACTCCCAACCGTTGCCCTTTTTGGCCTTGCAGATCAACTCGAATGGCTTAAAGATAAGGCAATTATTATAGCTTTTGTGATGCTTTTGATTATTTTTGTTTTTGCGATTATAGATATTGTTATCGTGAGAAAACAGTATTTTGATGGCTTGAAAATGAGTAAACAAGAGATAAAAGACGAGATGAAAAACATGGAAGGAGACCCGATGATTAAGGGGAAAATCCGCCAAATTCAGATGGAAGCGTCCAGAAAAAGGATGATGGCGGAGGTGCCAAATGCAGATGTCGTCATAACCAACCCAACCCATTACGCTGTGGCTATCAAATATGATGAGAAAAAATCTCATGCGCCTATCGTTGTGGCAAAAGGGATGGACAATATTGCCCTGCAGATAAAACAAATTGCTAGAGAAAATAATGTCCACATCGTCCAAAATCCTCCACTTGCTAGAAGTTTGTATGCTGAGGTAGAAATTGACAGAGTCATTCCAGAATCACTCTTTGCTGCAGTTGCAGAAGTGCTTGCGTATGTTTATAAAATGAATAAAAAATAAAAAAAACAGTACAATTGCGAAAAAATAAAGTGATGTACATGGATGAAATGATACAAAAAATAGACAGGGCAAACCATGTCACTCTCATCGTTCATTCAAATCCGAGTGCTAGCTCGCTAGGGGCTGCAAGTGCGTTGTATACCTATATTTTAACTCTTCATAAGAAAGTTTCTTTTTTCTGCGAAAGTAAAAAAATCAATCAAAAATTCCATTTTTTGCCTTGGGTGGAAAAAATAAGAGATACGTTTCCAAGTTCTGCAGATTTAGCTATTGTTTTTGAGTGTGGTGATAAAAATAGTTTTGGAGTGGAGATAGCGTGTGATTTGATACATATTGCTAGTGAGGGGGTTTGTTTAGGAGAAAATGATTACTTGAGTTCAACACAATTTTTGTATAATTTATTCCGTAATAATGGAATAAAAATCAATGCAAAAATGGCTACGGCATTGTACGGAGGAGTTTTGTATGACTCTGATGCTTTCATGTCTGAGGGTGTTGATGGCACGACTTTTGCTATGGCTAGAGAGTTGCTAGAAGCAGGTGCTGAGTATAAAGTATGCAATAAATTTATCACAAAATACACGACTCTTGGGGCGTTTAGACTCAAGGGTATCATGTATGCCAATATGATTTTAGTGCATGATGCAAAAGTTGCAACTTTTTGTGTAACAAATTTAGATTTAAAAGCAAGTGGAGCTTTAGAAGAAGATTCTCAAAGTGTATTGAGGGAGTCGTTATATCTCCCAAGTGTAGAAGTAGCTTTTTTATTGCAGCAAAATTTTGACTTTACGCTTAGTGGTTTTTTGCTCTCAAATGCCGCTGTTGATGTTGCTAAAATAGCATTACAACTAGGTGGCAAAGGTCATGCGAGAGAGGCAAGCTTTGTCATCAATAAAGCTGAGACACTTGAAAAAGAAAAAGCAAAAATATTAAAATTAATTGATAAGGAAATGTAATTGAAGAACAGTAATAACGGATTGTATGTAAAGATTTTTTTGGTGCTTGGGGTGATAATAGGTGGTGTAATTTATTTATTTAATGCCTCCATTTTTGAGAGAAATGCTCCAATTATAAAACTTGAGCATAACGGATTTTGGAACTTAAAAGAGCCATTAAAAGTTACAATTGAGGATCAAAGTGGTGTGAAGTTTTATAAAGTTAGTTTAAAAACTGCTAAAGAAGAGAAGATTTTAAATCATGAACAATTAATGGAGCCTTCAGGGGTTGTCAATATTAATATTGAGCCAATTAAAAGTGCTCACTCTTTAAAAAATACAAACATAGAGATTACAGTTGAAGCAACAGATGCCAGCAAATGGCATTTCTTTAGTGGAAATTCTGCTGTAAAAACTTTTGCTCTTACAATAGATAAAACAAAACCGCTTATTAATATCATTGGTAACTCTTATAAAATCACTAAAGGCGGTTCAGCTCTTGTTGTTTTTAAGGCTACAGATGAAAATATGAAAGACTTTTATATAGAGACATCTTTTAACAAAATTTTTAAAGCGCAGCCTTTTTACAAAGAGGGATTTTATATCGCTTTAATTGCGTGGCCTATTACGCAGCAAGATTTTAAAGCAACGGTAGTTGCTACAGATATGGCTGGAAATGTATTTAAGAGTTATATTCCTTTGTATCTTCAAGATAAAACTTATAAAATTTCGAATATCACCCTTGAGGATAAATTTTTAAAGGGCAAAATTGCAGAGCTTGCAGATGAGTTTGATGAGACACAGAGTGTTGAGAACTCGATTGAACAGTTTAAAATCATCAATGAGACCATACGGGCAAAAAATGAGGATTTAATTCATGAGATTACATCTAAAATTTCTACGCAAATGATAAGTGATTTTAAAATTGAAAAAATGTATCCACTTGTAAATGGTCAAGTTGTTGCAAATTTTGGTGACCATCGCAAGTATTTTTATGAAGAAAATTTAGTGAGTGAAGCGTATCATGTAGGCTTAGATTTGGCAAGTAATGCTATGTCTCAAATTAAACCGCAAAATGGCGGAAATGTTGTGTATTCCGATTTTAACGGACTTTATGGAAATATGCCAATACTTCATCATGGGCTTGGATTGTACACATTGTATGGGCATTGTTCGAGTATCAATGTCAATCGCGGAGATGCTGTTGCAAAAAATACACATATAGCCAGTACAGGTAAAAGTGGGTATGCTATGGGTGATCACCTCCATTTTGGTGTTTTAGTTCAAGGGGTTGAAGTGCGTCCCGAAGAGTGGATGGATGAGCAATGGATTCAATTAAATGTTACTGATGTTATTAAAAGTTCAAAAGAAGTCATAGACCGAAATTAAAGGAATACGATGTTTCAAACAACTATAAAAAAACCTGTTGAATTGGTGGGAATTGGTCTTCATAAAGGTTCTCCCGTAAGGTTAAGGCTTGAACCTCTTGAGTCTAACAGTGGATTGGTGTTTTACCGCAGTGATGTAGATGTCTCTATCCCTTTAATTCCAGGCAATGTAGTTGACACGAAGATGGCGACAGTCATCGGCAAAGATGGGCATGTTATCTCTACGATTGAACATATGCTCTCGGCAGTTTATGCATATGGCATCGACAATCTTAGGATTATTGTGAGCGCTGATGAAGTGCCTGTTATGGATGGAAGCAGTGCGAGTTTTTGTATGCTTTTAGATGAAGCAGGGATAGTCCAACAAGACAAGCCAAAAAGAATCATGAGAATAAAAAAAGAGGTCATTGTTCAAGAGGGAGATAAATATGTAAAACTCTCCCCTTCTCCTGATCTGAAGTACGATTTTACTATTAAATTTCCGCATCCAGTTATTAACACGCAAGAGTATGTCTTAGAATTTACAAAAGAGAGTTATAAAAATGAGATAGCAAGAGCAAGAACTTTTGGTTTTTTACATGAAGTTCAGTATCTTCGCTCTAAAGGTTTGGCACTTGGAGGCTCTTTAGAAAACGCTATAGTTTTGGATGATAAAAAGATTTTAAATCCTGAGGGGCTTAGGTATCCTGATGAATTTGTACGACACAAAATTCTTGATGCTATTGGGGATATGTCTTTAATAGGGATGAACTTTATAGGCAATTATGAAGCACTCGCAGGGAGTCATGATTTAAACCATAAACTTACATTAGCACTTTTAAAAGATCCTCAAAATTTTGAAGTGATTGAACTTGTAGGTGAAAAGACAAGGGAACTTGAAAAAGCGTATGCTTAAGTCGGTCGATGTTCTCCTTGTTGCTTTGTCTAGCCCGATTCAAATAGGGATTTATGAAGATAAAAAATTGATTGAAACATTGCAAAGTAACCAGAGAAGTTCTGATATTTTACCGTTGCTTTTTGAGTCGATTTTTGAAAAATATCATGTTCAAAATCTTTTTTATGCAAACGGTCCAGGAAGTTTTATGGCGATAAAAATAGCGTATATTTTTTTAAAATCTATAAGTATTTTGAAAAATATACCACTTTTTGCAACAGATGCATTCTATTTTAATAATAATCAACCAATAAAAGCGATTGGAAAGCTATATTTTGTTAAAGTTTCATCAGAAATTAAAACTCAAAAGTTAGAGAGTGTGCCACAGATGGAATTTGCTCTCTTGGACGTCCTCGACCCTCATGAGTTTAGTAAAATAGCAACACCGCTTTATAGCATAGGCGCGGTTTAAAAAAGGGTTCAATCAGAATGATAGTTAGTGTTCCAGCAACAAGTGCAAATCTTGGACCAGGGTTTGACGCACTTGGTTTAGCGGTAGATATGCGTAATAAAGTTGAATTTCATCCATCGAAATTTTTTAGTGTCAGTATCAAAGGTGAAGGGGAAAATAATCCTAAACTTAAAGGAAACAACCTTTTTGTAAGTATTTTTAATGACCATTATACTCGCTTGACTGAAAGCAAACAAACGTTCAAATTTACATTTTATAACCAAATTCCTATGTCAAGAGGTCTTGGAAGTTCATCAGCTGTGATAGTGAGTGCCATTGCGAGTGCACATGAAGCCGCAGGAATCAAAGTCTCCAAGAGAAGAATTCTAAATCATGCTCTCGTATATGAATCACATCCTGATAACATAACTCCTGCAGTTATGGGTGGCTTTAATGTTGCGACTGTGGAGAAAAATAAAGTTTTTTCTCACAAAAAGCATATGCCAAATTATCTAAAAGCTGTTGTAGTCATCCCAAATAAACCAATAAATACCTCTAAAGCCAGAACTTTGTTACCTAAATCCTATTCTAAAGAAAATGCTGTTTATAATTTGTCCCACGCGGCTTTGACGGTGGCATCTTTTTATAATGAAGATTGGGAGATGCTCAAACTTTCAACTGGAGATAGATTTCACCAAAAAGCGAGAATGAAAGCACTTCCTGAACTTTTTAATGTTCAAAAAGTTGCCTATGAAAGTGGAGCACTTATGAGCACTCTCTCTGGAAGCGGTTCAACATTTTTTAGCATGGCATATGATGAAGATGCTGCTGCGATGGCAAGTAAGTTTACACTGAAGTTTCCAGAATTTGTAGTAAAGATTTTAGACTTCGACAATGATGGACTCATAATAGAGCGATAAGCTCTATTAAATAAGGCAAGTTTTAGATATAATGGCGAAAAAATTTCATCTCCCCACTAGAATGTGTATTTCATGCAAAGAGAGATATCCTCAAGCTACCTTTGAGAGACTTCAATGTGTTGATGGTTCTTTGTTGCTTTACAGTGGAAGTGGAAGAAGTTTTTACTTATGTAAAAATTGTCTTTTTGACGAGAAAAAAGTTTTAAAAGCACTCATGAGAGAGTGCCGAAATGGCGATAAAGAGAAATTCACGATTAGACTAAAGGAGATCATCACTGATGATAGATAAAGTTAGAGTACAAGAGATAGCAAAAGAGTTAGGGATAACTTCCAAAGACGTTATTAAAAAAGCTTCAGAAATAGGGATAGAAATTAAATCAGCTCAAAGCTCAGTTACCATGCAAGAAGCTGATAATTTAATGAACTTTATCATGAATGGTGAGACGTCAATACAAGAACCGACTCAAAAAGCTTCATCTGTACAAAATAATGAAACGCCTCCTTTTGAGATTCCAAAAAAGATAGTTTCTGAAAAAACTATACTTGAACAAGAACTCAATAATGAGCCTCAGCCTTCATTAATAGCGGTTACTTCTGAGATAAATACTCAAAATGAGACACCAATAGTCAAAGATGATGCGTTAGAGGCAAAAACTTTTCAACCAATTACTCAAGAGATTAAAAAATCGGGTCTTAAAATTGTTAAAAAGAAAAAGCCTCATGAAGAGATTGAAGTTCAAACAAAAGATAAAGTTCAGTCTGTTTATGATGTGCCAGAGAAGCAAACAGCAGTCTCTTCTTATGGAAAAATGAGTGCAGAAGTTTTAGAAGAGTTAGCGCAAAAGAAAAAAGCAAAACAAAATTCAGGGAGTGCAAAAAAACAAGAACAAGGGACTAAAATAGATATATTTGGTGGTTCTTTGAGCGATGTGTCTATGGATTTAGATGATCAAATTGTACTTCTTGATTTGAATGCAACCGAGAGAGCAAAGTTTGTAGATGAAGAGGTTAAAAAACCAAAACCTCCAAAACCTGTCGGCAGAAATGCTAACAAAAAATCTGCACCACGTGCTAGAAAAGTTAGTAAAGATGTAAGAAAAAAATATACCAAAGATAAGCAAGAAGATGTAATTATCACACATGTTGAAATCCCTGAAGATATCCGTGTGTATGAGTTTGCAGAGGCGCTTAATAGACCAATTTCTGATATTATAAAAGTTCTCTTTGATTTAGGTCTCATGATGACAAAAAATGACTTTTTAGGCAAAGATGAGATAGAAATTTTGTCTGAGACTTTCAATGTTGAAGTAACAATCGTAGATCCAAAAGATGCGTTTAATTATGAAGACGATTTAGAAGAAGAGATGGATGCAAATGCGACTGAGAGACCTCCTGTTATAACAATTATGGGACACGTTGACCACGGAAAAACATCACTTTTAGATGCCATCAGAAAAGCTAAAGTAACACAAGGTGAAGCTGGAGGTATTACACAGCATATCGGTGCATACACGATTGAGCAAAATGGTAAAGCGATTACTTTCTTGGATACTCCAGGACATGCGGCTTTTTCATCCATGAGACAGCGTGGAACTGATATTACAGATATTATCATCATCGTTGTAGCAGCGGATGATGGTGTTAAGCCACAAACGCTTGAGGTTATCAAACTTGCAAAAGAGTCAGGCGTTCCTGTTATTGTCGCTCTGAATAAAATGGATAAAGAGACAGCGAATCCTGATATGGTAAAAGGTCAAATGGCTGAAAAAGGGATGAATCCAGTCGATTGGGGCGGAGATATAGAGTTTATCCCTGTTTCTGCAAAAAGCGGTATGGGAATTGACGACTTGCTTGAAAATATTCTCCTTACTGCGGACGTGCTTGAACTTAAAGCAAACGTCAATGCTATGGCAAAAGCTGCTGTAGTTGAGTCTTCCATTGAGAAAGGGCGAGGTCCTGTTGCAACGGTTATTGTTCAAAACGGTACGCTTAAGGTGGGTGATTATGTTGTGTGTGGAAGTGCTTATGGACGTGTAAAAGCTCTTATAGATGAGCACAATCAACAAATAAAATTTCTACTTCCAAGCCATACGGCAGTTGTTGTGGGACTCAATGAAGTTCCATCTTCGGGTGAAATCATGATGGCGATGAGTCATGAAAAAGAGGCTCGAGAGTACGCACTCAAGCGTCATGAGTATGACAGACACAGAGAGCTCTCACGCAGTACAAAATCGACTTTAGAAGATATGGCGTCTATGATAGCTGAGGGCAATCTCAAATCACTCAAAGTTGTCCTTAAAACCGATGTTCATGGGTCACTTGAGGCTATTAAAAGTGCTTTAGGTGAACTAAGAAATGCTGAAGTGAAGATAAATGTTATCTCTTCTGGTGTTGGTGGAATTACTGAAAATGATGTTGATTTAGTTGCAAATAGTGATAACTGTGTTTTACTTGGCTTTAATGTTCGTCCAACTGGCAGTGTAAAAGCTTTAGCAAAACAAAAAGGTGTAGATATCAGAACCTATTCTATTATTTACCAACTTCTTGATGATATGACAGGAATGCTCACAGGCATGATGACACCGAAATTTACAGAGGAAAATACAGGCCAAGCGGAAGTTAGAAATGTATTTAAATCTCCTAAAGGTGCAGTTGCGGGATGTGTTGTTGTCGATGGAAAACTTGTTCGCGGAGGACTTGTTCGCGTTATTCGTGAGGGAGTTGTCGCTTTTGAGGGTGATCTTACTTCACTTAAACGCTTCAAAGATGATGTCGAAGAAGTTGGATATGGATACGAGTGCGGTGTCATTATCAAAGGTTACAGCGATGTCATTGTTGGCGATGTCATTGAGACATTCAAAAAAGTTGAGCAAAAAGTCTCGCTGTGAACGAAGCTCAAATAAAAGTAAAGAGAACTGAATCAATTCTCGCTCAGTTAATTCCTCAAGCTTTAGGCTCTTTAAATGATAAAAGACTTCATGAGATAGATGTTATTGATGTTCAATGCTCTCGTGGCAAAAGTGATGCAAAAGTTTTTTTGAGTCCGACTGGCTTAAGTAGCGAAGAAAAAAATATCTATTTAAAATTACTAAAAAATGCTCGTCCTATTATTGAGACCTATTGCCTTAAAGATCAAGGCTGGTATCGTTGCCCAAGATTTACCTTTGAGTTTGATGAGCAGTTTGAAAAAACGCAAACGATAGAAGAGTTATTTAAAAAAATCGCCAAAGAAAAAGAGGAAAAATAATGTCATTGCAAAGCGATATAAATTCACTTGTACAATCTGTTGGTTTGGACCTTTACGATATAGCCATTGTCAATGATAATGATGAGACGATTTACCGTATCAGTGTTCTCTCAAGCCAAATCGTAGACGGGAAAAAAAAGGGAGTAAGTATGGATGAGTGTGTCGCACTCACACATCTCATCTCTCCTTTACTTGATGTGACGCCTCCTGTTTCAGGTGACTATAGACTTGAAGTGGGAAGTGCTGGTATAGAGAGAAAAATTACTAATATAGGGCAATTTTCAAAATCGCTTGGGGAAAAAATATCTATCCTTACAAACAATAAAGAAAAATACAAAGGTGTTCTAACAAAAGTGGAAGGCTCTAAAATTTTTCTTGATGCAGACGGTGCAGAACTTGTTTTGGAATTTGGAGAAATCCATAAAGCTAAAACTTACTTTGAATGGTAATGCAAACAAGTCCTAATGGAGATAAATTCTAACTTTTTTATGAGCCTTGCCCTTAAAGAGGCTTGGAAATACCAAGGGTTAACCTATCCAAATCCTGCCGTTGGTTGCACCCTAGTTGGAGCAAACTTTGAACTGCTCGCTCTCGCGGCACATCAAAAAGCTGGAAATCCCCATGCTGAGGTTCTAGCACTTCAGAGTGCTTACTTCAAGCTTACAAAAAACGAAACTATTTTACATTTAACTGCATCTTCGGATATTCACACCTTTCTTTTAGAAAATCATAAAAACATTTTTAAAGATACTGTACTTTTTACAACCCTTGAACCATGTGCACATGAAGGTAAAACTCCTTCTTGTGCCTCTTTAATCGCTCAGCTTGGGATAAAAAAAGTTTATATCGGCTCGCGTGATTTGAATGAAGAGGCGGCAAATGGAGCAAAAAGACTCGTCTCTTGTGGCATTGAAGTTGAGATGGGTATTTTAAGAGAAGAGTGTGAAGCGCTTATCCAACCTTTTATCAAGTGGAGAGAGAGAAATTTTGTTTTTTTCAAATGGGCACAAAGGCTCAATGGTACAATAGATGGCGGCATAATTAGTTCATTTGCTTCACGTAAAAATGTTCATGCCATGCGAGCTGTGTGTGACTTGCTTGTTATCGGAGGAAATACGGTGCGAACAGATAGACCGACCCTCGATGCAAGGCTTGTCAATGCAAAAGCGCCCGATATTTTGATACTCTCACGAGAGAAAGATTTTGACAGAACCATTCCTCTTTTTAGTGTTGCAAACAGAAAAGTGATGATTTCAGAGAGTTTAGAAGGGTGTAAAGAGTATAAAAATATTATGATTGAGGGGAGCTCAAAAATGTTTGAGCTGACACGCGATATTGTTGATTATTATTTATGTTACCTCGTGCCCACGTTTGGGGGTCGAGATATGTTTACGTTTGGAGATGAGAAGTTGAACATTTTAAATGTACTCCAAGTTGATGAAGATATAATGATATGGATGAAAAAGGATGAAGACTATGAGCACTCAAAGTAAGCAAAAAGAGCAAAAACAAGAAAAAATAGTTTCAATGTTTAACAATATTGCGCCGACGTATGACACGGCAAATCGTATCATGAGTATGGGTGTTGATAAAAGTTGGAGAAGAAAAGCTTGCGATTTAGCTTATAAATTTTATGCGAAAGACTCCATTGACACCATTGTTGATGTTGCTTGTGGGACAGGTGACATGATGGAGTTTTGGAGAAGCCGTGCCCAAAAGTCTGGCATCGCTATTGGTAAAATAGTAGGAGTAGATCCTTCTGTAGGCATGCTTGATGTTGCACGGATTAAATTTCCTAAGTTTGCGTACTATATTTCAAAAGCTACACAAATTCCTCTTGCTGATGCAAGTTCGGATATTATAAGTATTACCTATGGAATTAGAAATGTTGTAGAACGCCAAGAGGCTTTGCGTGAATTTAATAGAGTGCTCAAACAAAACGGTCTTGTCGTGATTTTAGAGTTTATGAAAAATGAAAATCCTTCACTTGTAGGCAAAATTAGAAATTTTTATATGAATAAAGTGCTCCCTAAAATTGGTGGATATATCTCAAAAAACCTAGAAGCGTATGAGTATTTGCCAAATTCTATTGAAGATTTTTCAACCGTTCAAAATTTGCAAAAAGAGCTCCAAGCCGCAGGATTTGAGATGCTTTATACAAAAAGTTTTTCCATGGATATATCAACGCTTCTTATAGCACAAAAAATTTAGGCTCCATTCGTTGCACACACTTAGTGTTTCAGCACTTAATGAGCAGATTAAAACTCTTTTAGAGACAAGTTTTTCCCACGTTTTTGTCGAGGGAGAACTCTCTCGCATTACTTTTCATAATAGCGGACATATTTATTTTACTCTCAAAGATGCAGATGCTACCATTAAAGCCGTCATGTTCAAAGGCAACGCTTCAAAATTAAAGTTTCAACTTAAAGAGGGGCTTAAAGTCATTTTAGACGGTGCTATAACTCTTTACAAACCTCGTGGTGAGTACCAAATAAACTGTTTTTCTATCGAGCCTGCAGGTCATGGAGCCTTGGCTTTGGCGTATGAACAGCTCAAGCAAAAACTCTCCTCGCAGGGTTATTTTGACTCGATAAGAAAAAAACCGCTGCCAAAATTTCCCACACGAGTAGCTCTTATAACCTCGGCTACTTCGGCGGCTTTACAAGACATGTTGCGGGTGGCAAATTCGAGGTACAGATTTTTAGAAATCGATATATATGATGTTTTAGTTCAAGGAGAGAGTGCGGCAGCAGCAATTGCAAATGCTCTTGTCCTCAGCGACACTAAAGGGTATGACGTGATTGTCCTAGGGCGGGGTGGGGGAAGTATAGAAGATTTATGGGCATTTAATGAAGAGGTTCTAGCAGATGCAATTTTTCATGCAAAAACTCCCGTGGTCTCGGCTGTAGGACACGAAATAGATTGGGTGATAAGTGATTTTGTAGCAGACTCTCGAGCGCCAACACCAAGTGCGGCTATGGAGATAATTTTGCCTGATACGCATGAGCTCTATCAGTATTTAGACTCTTTGCAAAGCCAACTCTCAAATGTAATAGCGCACAAAATCTTTGTAAAAAAACAAGAACTCCAACACTTAGCGGCATCGTATGCACAGCACTCTTTAGAGAAAAAATTTACTCAAAAAAAACAAGAGATAGAACAGCTAAGAGCTTTATTATTGCAGCATGTAGCTTTTAAAATTCAAAATTTTATGAAAGATTTAGAGTATAGTAAAATGCAGTTCCCCCAAGCTATGAATGCAACTTTGAGTCTTAAGCAAAATCAATTTTTACAACTCAAAAATATGTTAGAATCGAACAATCCAAAATTTAAAATAAAAAGCGGTTTTGCACAAATTTCTCAAAATGCAAAAGTTATTGATTTGGCATCTCTTAATAAAGATGATTTATTTGAGGTTCAAGATACACAGATGTGCATAACCGCAAAAGTGATGGATAAAAAAATATATTAGGAATTTCATGAAGCATCCAGATTTTTTTAGCACGATAGAAGTAATCAAAGTGCAAGACCCTCTCTCAAGTGCTTTGGGCACCTTTGAAAACGGGGAATACACTTTGAGTTATTTAGATGTTGTAAAAGCAGCAGGTCATAGTTGTCCAACAGTTGCAGGGGCTTATATCATGACACTTATGGCGTTAAAAGCGCTCTATCCAAATGAGAGAGCAGTGCGTGGAGGGATAAAAGTTGCTTTTAAAGAGTCTCAAGAAGAGGGAGTTGCAGGCGTTATAGGAAATGTCATCTCACACATAACGGGCGCAACAGACAAGAGTGGTTTTAAAGGTTTGCAAGGAAAATTTGCTCGCCACTCTCTTATGGCTTTTCATGAAAACATAAACGCATCTGCAAGATTTATAAGAGTGGATAATGGTAAAGTTGTCAATGTTACGTACAATCCATCTGCTGTTTTGCCAAATCCTGATATGCAAATAATTATGAATAAAATGAAAGAAGCCGCAGCTTCTCCCAATGAGATAAAAGAATTTGGCGTTCTTTGGCAAGAGAGAGTTAAGAGAATATTTGAAAATTTAAATAGCGTTGTCCGAGTGGAAGAAGTTTAGTTTTTTATAGCAAGAGAGTTGTAGGGAGATGTGTAACAGCCACTAAAACGGACGTATTCGTTTTAGTGTGTAGCCTTCTAAATCTATTTTAAAACCATAGAGGGAAAATAGGTGTGTAAGTTCACTGCTGCATTTGCTGAGATTTTTCTTATAAATTTATCAAATTCATCCTCTTCATTCCAAATCGGATTTGTTACACCACTTAAGGCAATTAGTTTTTCTTTTGCCTCGTATGCCACTCCAATCGAGTCAATCAAACCAACTTCTTGAGCTTGCTGGGCGGTAAAAATGTGGGCGTTTGCATAGTTGTCTCGTTGGTTAATATCAAGACCTCGTGCGCTTGCTACATCTCGTGTAAACATATCATAAGTCCCTTGGATGACTTTATTTAATTCATCAATTTCGTAACTCTCCCAAGGTCTATCGGGAGTCCCGATTTTTTTGTACTTGCCGGCTTGAACACTTTGAGACTTGATTCCAATAGTGTCCATGAGCTCACTTAAATCTGCCCCTTGCATCACCACTCCGATACTTCCAACCATAGAGCCTGGATTGGCTATAATCTCATTTGCCCAGATGCTTGCATAGTAACTTCCACTTGCAATCGTCCCCTTTGCATAAACAATCACAGGCTTGATACTTTTGAGCCTTTTGATGGCATATGCTATCTCGATAGAGGGTGCTACAGCTCCACCAGGTGAGTCAACATTGATAAGCACGCCTTTGATTTGTTCGTTTTGTGTTGCACTTTCAATCTGCTCAAGAACTTCTGAAACTTCCATAAGGGGACCTACAAGTTCGATTTGTTGCAGATTGTTTGGCGTTAAATTTTCTTTACTTGAGGGGAGAAAAATTAAAACCACAATAAGGACAAAAATCATCGCCTTAAAATGATTTTGAATATAATCGAGGGTTGCTGTGACAGGCGAGAAGATTTTTTTTATAAATTCCATGGATTATCCTTTTTTTAAAACGCCGTTGATGTAAATTTTGGAGACATTATATCTCTTAAGTATTAAATGAATAGCCAATTCATCGTTGGGTTTAGCGTCCAAATCTAGGACTATCATGTCAGCATTCCTCCCACTGGCTATCTCTCCAGTGTTAAGTCCTAGCGCATGGGCAGCATGAATAGTGACTCCTTTTATGAGTGCTGTTGCAAGTTCCAAAAGAGGAGTATTGCTGTGCATAAAGAGGGCTATTTTCATCTCTTCAAAAAGGTCAAGTTTATAGTTTGAACTTAGCCCATCAGTTGCCACTATCCACGGAATATTTTTCTCATTTAAGGTTTGAAGAGGAAGCGTCCCATTTCCCAAAAGACGGTTTGAAATAGGGCAGTGAATAACCGTGTGCTTATTTGAAGCTAATGTTTCAAACTCGCTCTCATTTGCTTTTGTGACATGGGTAAAAAGTGTTTGAAATCCATTGAAATATTCTAAAAATTCAGCCGAGCCACTCACTGAAGATTTTTGTTTGAGCAAGGTTTCAAAAAATTCTTTAAAATCTCCCTCGCTTGTGTCAAGCCAATCCCTCTCTGCTTGACTCTCCATAAAATGGGCAGTAAGTTTTAAGTTTTCATTTTTGGCAATACCAAGCGCTTTTTTAACTAAGACAGGATGAACCGAGTAGGGCGAGTGTATGGCAATTCCTGTATGAAACCCCTCTCGTTTGATACTTTTTGAAGCATCTAAGCGAGAGAGAAAATCACCAAAAAGAGCATCTGCCATTGTCGCTTGCGAGCCGATAAGCTCATTGAAAAAAAGAACATTTTGGGGTGCGTTTTCACAGGCTTCTAAATCTAGGCCATGAGAGCTGATGGCACCAAAGGTTGTGATACCGCTCTCTAACATTGCATCAATCGCTTTTTTTATACACTCAGTATCACAATCGTTCATGAGTGATTCGCGATTTTCTATGACACTATAGAGCCAGTTCATAAAATCTCCATAGCTTAGGGCTGTTTTATTGGCACTGAATTCGAGATGAACATGTGCATTTATAAGACCTGGCATAAGAAGCGAATTTTCTTTAAGCGTAGTAACATTGGCATCTGGAAACTCTAGCAGTAGCTCCTCTATTGGGGCAATTTTTACGATTGTTTTGTCAAAAGCAACAGAGAGATTTTCTAGCAGTTCATGAGGCGTGAGTATATAATTTGCAGAGAGGATATTCATAGGACAACTTTGTGAAAAATTTAGAGAGAGATTATACAGTTTTTTATTCCTTGCTCTGTATTTTTTTTGCTCAGTTACAATCAAGTAACCTGTTTTTAAGCAGAGTAGGTTAAAAACTTTTTTTAATAATATTTAGGATAAAATCAGCCCTCAAAATATTAATTAAAAAAACTTCTTTCATGACCCAAAACTAAGTGGCAATTTTTGTAGAGTTGGTTGTGTGTGTGTTTTGAGTTATGAGAGAAGTATAACATCTAAAAAAGGCAATTTATGAAAATAGTAGTCATTCAAGGTCCAAATTTAAACATGCTAGGAGTTCGTGAGCAACAGATTTATGGAGGGATGAAGCTTGAACAGATTCATTCTCAAATGAAAGATTTTGCAACACAAAACAATATAGAAATTGAATTTTTTCAAAGCAATCTTGAGGGTGAGATTATCGATAAGATTCAAGAGTGTTATGGAGATGCTCAAGGCATTATCATAAATGCTGCAGCCTACACACATACGTCTATTGCAATTCGCGATGCCATTTCTGCGGTAAGTATCCCTACGATTGAAGTTCATATCAGCAATATTTATCGTCGCGAAGATTTTAGAAAAATAAATATGATAGCTCCTGTTTGTACATCTTCAGTGGTTGGTTTTGGTCCTTTTGGTTACCATTTGGCGATGGTTGGAATGTTACAAATCATGCAAGAGTTGCAAGCGATTCAATCTGCCCAAAACGCTCGCCAACAAACTATTCAAGCATAATAATTGCCAATGTACCTCAAGCGTGAGCTCGGTAAAAGTTTAACAACTTTCAAAGGGATTCATTTTGGGTATAAAACTCTCAAAAGGAGTTCACACAGATATGAGGCAACGGTTGGTATTGGTGGAAATTTAGGAGATGTACTTAGAAGATTTGAGCACCTTTTTGTCTCTTTAAAGAAAGATGTGAGAGTTGAAGTTTTGCAAACTTCGCTGATTTTAAAAAATCCTCCTTTTGGTTTTGTAGATCAAAAGGATTTTTTTAATGCAATTGTTGTTCTTCAGGTGAGTATGCAGCCGAGGTTGTTTTTGGATTATTTGATGAGATTAGAGAAAAAATATGCAAGACATAGAAGTTTTGCAAATGCACCAAGGACTTTAGATTTGGATATAATTTTTTTTCAAGACAGAGTGATTAAGAGCCAAAAGCTTGTGATTCCACATCCAAAGTGGCATGAGAGACAAAGTGTCTTACTCCCCCTTGGGAGCTTAAAAATATGAAAATACTCACCTTTACAGGGAAAACCCCCTCAGAAGCATTAAAAAAAGCAAAACTTGCCATAGGCGATGAGGGGATGCTCATTGAGACAAGAGAGATACAAAAAAAATCGCTCGGACGCCAACCTTTGTATGAAATTGTTATCGGTGTTGAGGAAGATATAAAAGATACACCAACAAAACATAACACCTATACAAATGTTACAAAACCTTTACATAAACAAAAACCTATTGTTCAAGAGAGCCAAGAGGTTTTATTTGATATCTCAAATGCCGCGAAGCAGATTGCTAAAATCGCAGATGTAACAGATCCCTCATATGAGTACTCAAATGCGAGGGCTACCCCAAATGTTTATGAGCCAAAAGAACTCAAAGAGATTAAATCTGAAATAGCAAAACTCGGTGATAAAGTCAAAATTATCCAAAATATGTTTTGGAATGAAAAAGCTCCTGATTTAGAAAATTCTATCCCCCCTGAATTTGCGGAAATATACCGTTTGGCTTCTCAAAGTGGGATGAATAAAGAGCATCTTGATGCCATCATGCAGATGACACTTGAACATATGCCTTTTAAAATGAAAGAAAATTCAGCGACAGTTAAGAGATATTTTCAGACACTTTTGAGAAAAATGGTCCCTATTCGATTGGAGACAACCCCCTCTGCAGGGAATAAAAAAGTCATAATGCTAGTTGGACCTACTGGTGTGGGCAAAACTACTTCCATTGCAAAACTAGCCGCAAGGTACTCTTTTTTGTTACAAAAAAAATATAAAGTTGGACTTGTTGTTTTGGATACGTATCGAATAGGTGCGGTGGAGCAGCTTATGCAGTATGCGAGGATGATGAAGCTTGGTATTGAGACAGTTGTTGACCCTCCAGAGTTTGCAAGTGCACTTAACTCTTTGCGGTATTGTGACTATATTCTTATTGACACTATGGGCTCAAGTCCTTACGATAAAGGAAAAATAGAGAAAATTTATGAATGTCTAGAGGCAAATGATACAGAGCTCAGTGTCGATGTTGTTTTAGTCATGCCAAGCTCTATAAAATATGAAGATTTAAAAATAACGTATGATAATTTTGATAGCTTAAATGTAGATACGATTATGTTTACAAAACTCGATGAGACAAGGGGATTTGGAAATATATTTTCTTTGGCGTATGAGACTAAAAAACCTATTAGTTATTTTTCTGTAGGGCAAGAGGTCCCTGAAGATTTAGTATGTGCAAGCAGTGATTTTTTAGTTGAATGTTTATTACATGGTTTTAATCGGAGCAAAATATGATAGGTCATCAAGCAAAGATGCTTGAAGAGTTAGTCGCTTCAAACGCACCAAAAAGGTCTAAAAAAACAAGATTTGTTGCTATCACTAGTGGAAAAGGGGGAGTTGGCAAAAGTACGATAAGTTCCAACTTAGCTTATGTTTTGTCACAAAGCGGGTTGAACGTTGGAATCTTTGATGCTGATATAGGACTTGCAAATTTAGATGTCATGTTCAATGTAAAAATCAAGAAAAATATTTTACATGTTCTCAAAGGGGAGGCAACTGTATCTGATATTTTGATTCCTATCACTAGAAATCTTATTTTGATTCCTGGTGAAAGTGGCGATGAGATACTCAAATTTTCAAATATGGCACTCTTTGATCGTTTTATGCAAGAAGCCGAAGTTCTTGATAAACTTGATGTCATGATAATAGATACGGGTGCGGGAATTGGCGAGCACATACAAATGTTTTTAAATGCGGCTGATGATGTTATTGTTGTAACAGTTCCAGATCCTGCAGCTATTACAGATGCATATGCAACCATAAAAACGATAGCCGTAATTCGTCATGATATTAGCCTTTTGCTCAATCAAGTTAAGAGTGAAAAAGAGGCACAAGCAGTTTTTGGAAAAATTCAAAAAGTAGCACAGACAAATATTGGTGGACATTTGGAATTAAACTTGATTGGTAAAATCAATTCTGATATTAAAGTCTCCTCTTCTGTCAAGCAAAGAGCACTTTTTTGTGTAACACATCCAAATTCTCAACCGCACAAAGATATTGTTTCGATTGCCAATAATATCGTTGCCAAATTGGAACGTAATGTGCTAGTTACTTCAAAAGAAAGTGGTTTGTCAGGACTCTTTAAGCGTCTCATAGAGCATTTTTAACTCACTTTATGAATGTTCTCTATGATTTGAGTCTTAAGTATATTTTGAGGTTAATGAATGCTTGGTGAAAATTTTGTATATTTTTTTACAGTTCAAGGTTTTTTTGTAGGGATTATTTTTGGTATACTAAAATCTTTCAACGCAGAGGGCTTACTTTTATATACTTTTTTAATTACAGGATTTTTTTATCTCTTTTCTCATGTCATAATAGCTTTTTATTATAAAACAATGGTTGCAAAAACGTACTATTTTCCCAAAGACACCCATGAAAAAGAGCTTGATATGTTTGTAAAAGAGATAAATAAAAGAGAAAAATTGATTGACTCTGTTTATAGAGTTACTGAAGCAGCTGTGAATGTCAATGTTACAGATGCGATTAGGGATAAATAATGGGTTCAAATATCTATTTAAATGATTTGAAACACAAAGAAGATGAGTTAGCTATACAGTATTTACCTGCAGTAAAAGCTATGGCATTTAGGCTCAAAGAGAGATTGCCGAGCTCCATAGACTTTCTAGATCTCTCTGCTATTGGGACAGAAGAGCTTATTAAACTGGCAAGAAAATACGATGAAAAACTCAATGACTCTTTTTGGGGATATGCAAAAAAAAGAGTTTATGGAGCTATGCTTGATTATTTGAGAAGTTTAGATATTCTCAGCCGTGCAAGTAGAAAACTTATTAAAGCTATTGACTATGCTGTAGAAGAATTTATGGTTCTCAATAATGAAGAGCCCTCGGATGAGGAGCTATCCATTATTCTTCAAGAGCCAATTGATAAAGTTCATGAGGCACGGATTGCTTCTTCGATATTTTCAGTAATGCCACTTCAAGACCAGTTGCATGTAGGCGATGAAGGTGCAGCCTTGGCACAAATTGAAAAGGAAGAATTGATTGAAATTATCAAAAATATTCTAGGTTCATATAATGAAAGAGAGCAATTAATTATCCAATTGTATTATTTTGAAGAGTTGAATCTCAAAGAGATAAGTGAAGTGCTTAATATTACAGAATCTAGAATTTCACAAATTCACAAATCGGTAATCTCTCGAATCAAAGAAAGTGTAGGAGCATAACTATGGCAGATATACTTTCACAAGAGGAGATAGATGCGCTTTTAGATGTTGTGGAGGATGAAGGAGATGACGTTCTTGATGGGGGAGAAGACAATCTCCTTCCCCAAAGACAAGTAACGCTTTATGATTTTAAAAGGCCAAACAGGGTATCAAAAGAGCAGCTTCGTGCTTTTAGAGGTGTTCATGACAAGATGGCAAGATCTCTTGCTTCCCAAATATCTTCTATTATGCGCTCTATCGTAGAGATACAGTTTCACTCAGTAGATCAGATGACATATGGTGAATTTTTAATGTCTCTTCCAAACCCTACGAGCTTTAATGTTTTTTCTATAAAACCACTTGAGGGGAGTGGAATCATTGAGATAAATCCTTCTATCGCATTTCCTATGCTTGATCGTCTTCTTGGTGGAAAAGGTGAGCCTTTTGATGCAAATAGAGAATTTTCAGATATTGAATTGAGTCTTTTTGAGACCATTTTAAGAGTCATGATGAGCACGCTTAAAGAGGCTTGGGGACCTGTTATGGATGTTTATCCAACTGTAGAATCTAAGGAGTCAAGCCCAAATGTTATTCAGATAGTTGCACAAAATGAGATTGTTGTTATGGTTGTCATGGAGATAATTATAGGACACAGCTCTGGTATGATGAATATTTGCTATCCTGTTATTTCTCTGGAGCCTGTTTTGCCAAAACTAGCCAGTCGGGATTTAATGCTCAATGAAACAAGTTCGAAAAAAAGCAGAAATACTGAACTACAAGTTTTGCTTGGCGGTGCTAAAGTAAATGTTGAAGCAAATTTGGGTGGAGCAGAGTTGACTCTTGGAGATGTTTTAGAGCTAAAAGTGGGAGATATTTTAAGATTATCTAGCCCTGCAAATGATATTGTAACAGTCAGTGTTGATGGAAAAGAGAGATTTAGTGGGGAAATGGGTTTGAGAAGATTTAGAAAATCTATTTTAATCACACAAATAGTAGAAACCGAAAAAGATGCAGTCAAACGTGCGTTAGAGAATTTTGAACAATTGCGTCATGATAAAATATCTGGCGTTAAAGATATCATCAATAATGAAAATGAATATACAGAAGAGGAGTAATTGAATGAATGAATTTATAAAATTATTTGAAAATGAAACAATTGGGACTCTTGAGGCATTGATTGGTCAAGCTCCTTTGCTTGAACTTAAAGAAGACCAGACTTTAAGCATTATTTCAAATATTATTCCTCCTATTGTGCTAGTTAAATTGAAAGTTTCTGGGAGTGTTGAAGCAAAAGCCATGGTAGCATTACCCCCAATTTTATCAAGTTCTTTAGCGGACATGATGATGGGCGAAGAAGCAAGTGGCAGAGAAGAAATCAATGATGATGATTTGGATGCTACAAAAGAGATTATTTCAAATATTTTTGGCGCTATAGGCAACGCACTCTCTTCTCAAAAAAAGATGCCCTCTTTACTTTTTTCTGTTGAGGGTATAGAGTTGATAGAAGAGGGGTCTGAAGTCTCTTTGGAAGAGTATAGTAAAATGTATGTGTACAAATTTACTATTGGGGGACTCAGTTCTTTACTGATGTTTATTATGGATGAAAAATTACAAAATTCATTTTTACCTCCTCCTCTTAAGAGTTCTGAGAATGGATCATTTGGGAGTGCTCAAGGGAGTGACAATAAGGGAGCAAATGATTTTCAATTGAACAATGCGGAGATGAATAATATTTCTTTGATAATGGATGTAAAACTTCCAGTTCGGGTCCGTATTGGTAAAAAAAAGATGTTGCTTAAAGATGTTTTAAATATGGATATCGGTTCTGTAATAGAATTAAATCAGTTGGCAAATGATCCATTAGAAATTTTAGTAGATAACCATGTTATTGCACAAGGCGAAGTTGTGATTGTAGATGGCAATTTTGGTATACAAATAACTCTTATCGGGACAAAAAGAGAAAGATTGACGCAGTTAAAATCCTAATCAAATATAAAGAAAAAATGAATTCACAGCAAAATATATTGAAAAATAATAAAAAAGTTTTACTAGGGATGAGTGGAGGTGTTGATTCAACTATTTCTGCATTATTACTTAAGGAAGAGGGGTATGAAGTTGAAGGTTTATATATGAAACTTCACTCAAAGCCAGGTTATCATGAAACTCATCAAACACGTGCACAAAAAGCAGCTGACTTTGTTGGCATAAAATTGCATGTGCTCGATTTACAAGAAATATTCAATCAAAAAGTATTTCAGCCATTTATGGATACCTATGCTGAGGGTAAAACCCCAAATCCTTGTGCTTTATGCAACAGAAATTTAAAATTTGGTGAGATGATAAAATTTGCAGATACAATAGGCGCTTATTATTTGGCAACTGGTCACTATATTAAAACAGATGGAAAATATTTTTACGCAGCACATGACGATACAAAAGATCAGAGTTATTTTTTATTTTATGTAGAAAAAGAGATTTTACCAAGATTATTATTTCCTCTAGGCACTAGAAAAAAAAGTGATATAAAAAACATGGCAGCGGGGGTAGAGGGACTAGAATCTTTTGCAAGTCAGAGCGAATCAAGTGAAATTTGTTTTGTTGAGACAAATTATACTGATTTACTTAGAAACTATATGGATGTAGATAATGTTGGCGATGTGTTAGATAAAGAGGGAAATATAGTAGGCAAGCATAAAGGATATATGCACTACACAGTTGGAAAAAGAAAAGGATTTAGCGTCAATGGTGCACATGATCCACACTATGTTCTTAGTACAAACCCAACAACGAATCAAATAGTAGTTGGCAAAAAAGAGGACCTTGCATGCACAAGTGTAGTTTTAGAAAACCTCAATATATTTATTGATTCCCTAGAATTTGAAACAACAGTAAAGTTAAGATACAGAACACGTTTGGTTGGCTGCTTTGTACGGATTGATAACGATAAGGCATATGTCACTTTACAAGAGAGTGTGTTTGGTGTTGCAGTAGGGCAAGCCGCCGTATTTTACAACAATGACAAACTTATTGGTGGTGGTTGGATAACAGAAGTATAAATTCAGATAAACTCTTTAAAATCCTCCTCA
>DJAA01000072.1:0-51065 GCA_002428085.1 Sulfurimonas sp. UBA6014
ATATTTTTATATTTTTAATGTGTATAATATATATTATAAAGTGTATTAGTATGTTTAAAATGTATATTAATAATATAAAAATGTATATTTAAGTATATATCTCGTACAATACTTTTATGCAAATTCATGACCTTTTTAATATTCTTCATAATTCTCTTGAATCCAAAAATAATGGAAAAAAAATATCCTTGCAAGATATGGCTGATTCATTTGGAATTTCGATGAGAACATATCAAGATTGGAAACTAGGTCGTGCAAAACCTCAGGCTGCTTCTATAGTCATGAGAATGCTTGGAAAATTAGACGATGAAGAGATTATTAGAGTTGTGAGAAAAATAAATAAACTTGAGGAGGTCAGATGAGTGCACTTACCAAAAAAGAGCGAGATGGATTAGAAGATGTGTTTTTAGCCATTCATGGTAACCATGATAAATATCGAAATTTAAAAGAATTATCATCTTTGATTATGACTAAAAAAACAGATTTTTTTGCGGGTGCACTCTTAAAACGTGCAAAATTGGGACTTTATGACTCGAAAATATCCCATTATTTTACATTTTTTAATAAAAAGAAGAAATATTTAAGCAAATAAATAATAAAGTGTCTCCAGCTGAATTATATTTACGATACATCTTTGAGTGTTTTCTTTCACAAGAAACGTAAGTAATTTCGGAAATCTTTTTAACCTAAGGTAATTTTATGAACAAAGCGCAATTCGTTGAATTAGTACAAGCAAGTGGTAATTACAAAACTAAAGTGGAAGCTGAGGCAGCTATTAAAGCATTTACTGAAGCTGTTACATCTGCACTTGTAAGCAAAGAAGAGGTTTCTTTAGTAGGTTTTGGTAGTTTTACTGCAACGCTTCAAAAAGGTAAAAGTGGTAAAGTGCCAGGAACGGACAACACGTACACTACTCAAGATAAAATGGTTCCAAAATTTAAAGCTGGCAAAGGTCTTAAAGACCGTATAGCAGCTGGTAAATAGTTTTTAGCACTGTTGCTCGAGCGGCAGTGTTAATTTTTATGGACTTTTCATCTTTTTTCTCATTTTTTAAGAAAAAATCATGCATTATTGAAAACAGTGAATCCATTGTTATTGGAAACTTTAAAGAAGTTTGTTCTAGCAACGGTATGTTTGTGTATGAAAATCTCACCCTCTATCACCATGCACAAAGTTTTTTTATTCCTCTTCTTATTTTAGATTCAACCCGTGGCATATACCTTATAGAGCAAAAAAATTGGTCGTATGATGTGATAGCAAGGGGGAGACTCTCTCAAGCAAAGCATCAAAATTCATCCATAAATACTATCGCCTTTGACAACGCACATGAATTTATAAGAAAAAAATTTAATGAACTCACACATCATGACGGTGTACCTCTCTTTCATTTTCTCATTATGGAAAACTTAAGCGCTCAAGAGTATGAACGTTTAGATGCAGCATTTCAAAAATTGCTCCCAAAACAGAGTGTCATCTTCAATGATTCATCGAATAAAGAAATTATCCAAAAACTGCATCTTGTCGCAGGTGCGACATCTTCTTTGCCTAATTTTACTACGATTATGGGTAGTTTGCTTGTGCAATATCTTGTCATGTCAAACGATCAAGTCAAGAATCTTGCGACTGCAGAACAAAGAGATTTTATAGATGCTCCTAGTACAAAATATCAAACGTTACACGCAAAAGCAGGCTCAGGCAAAACAACTGCTTTACTTTTAAAAGTTATTTTAGAAAAACTCAAAAATCCTAAAATAAGAATCATGGTATTAGCGCCAACAACCATCGCTTGCGATATGCTTAAGCAAAAAATTGTCTCTATGGTTGAGTACGCAATGGTTTATGTAGATGTGAGCTCCATAGAGATTATCACCCCACAACAGTTGCTCCATCGGCACCGCACTAAAATAGGCAAAATTCCGCCTCTTGAAGAGACTTTTTTTATAGAAGATGCTCTTTTGAGAACTTCTTATAATTGTGCGCAACTTCTTGTGTGCGATGATGCTGATTTGCTCCCCGAAGCATTTATATATTACCTCAGACATCTGCAAAAAACAGCGCATTTATTGCTAGTAAGTAACAAATATGACGCTATGGGAGATTATGTTTTTCATAAAAGCTTTCGTAAAACAGGGCAAAAATTTGTTTTTAACGAAGCATATTCGCATGCTAAAGCACTTCAAATAATCTCCCAACTCCTTGACAAAAGCGCTCATGAGAGGATTTTAGTTGTAAGTCATGAAGTCAGTAGAGAAAAATTAAAAGATGACTTGGAATTTTTTATCAAGGATAATGCTGTTTTACTTGATAGTTCAGAGCATCTTGTGCATCAAAGCATGGAAAATCTTTTGTTACTAAGATACGAAGATTTAAGTGATTTACATGCAAAGTTTGTCATACTTCTAGATTCAGATTCTGCCTCAAAAGAAGCGTTAGATTACGCTTTAGGCTTGTCTGAAGAGACATGCTATATTTTGTATGATCAAGAGTGTGAAAATATCAATTATTTAAGGAATAAATATGAAAATAAATAAGAGTGAGCAGGAATGGAAAAAACAACTCACCCCTGAAGCATTTTATGTATGCAGACAACATGGGACAGAAGCTCCATTTTCTGGTCAATATTATGACAATAAAGAAGAGGGGCTGTATACGTGCATTTGTTGCGGTGCAACACTTTTTGACTCAGAGACAAAATTTGACTCAGGAACAGGATGGCCAAGTTATTACGAAGGGGTTGAAAATGCCATTACAGAGATTAAAGATAAATCTCATGGCATGATTCGTATAGAGGTTACTTGTTCAAAGTGTGATGCCCATTTGGGTCATGTCTTTGAAGATGGACCTGAGCCAACTGGTCTGCGATATTGCATCAATTCAGTATCTTTAGATTTTAAACCAAAAGACTAAAGGAAAATTATGAAAAAATTTGTAGCGTTACTCTTATTATTAGGGCTCATGAACGTTTATGCGCAGAGCAAAAATCCTATCGCCGTCTTAGAGACAACACAAGGGACAATCGAGCTTGAACTCTATCCTGATGTAGCTCCAAAAGCGGTCGAGAACTTTAAAACACACATAAAAAATGGATACTATAAAGGAGTTGCATTTCATAGAATCATACAAGGTTTTATGATTCAAGGGGGAGACCCTACTGAGAGTGGCATGGGAGGAGAGAGCATTTGGAAAAAACCTTTTGCAGATGAGTATAAAAATAAAACTTTTGATAAGGCAGGCGTTCTTGCTATGGCAAATGCTGGTCCATCAACCAATGGAAGTCAATTTTTTATCACAACTGCAAAAACCCCATGGCTTAACGGACATCATACAATTTTTGGGCAAGCAAAAGAGGCATCTATGAAAACTATTTTTAAACTAGATAAAGTCCCTACGCTTGGAAACAACGCCAACAACAAGCCACTTGAGCGTCAAGAGATTCTCAATGCATATATGAAAGAGTAAGCCTACAATATGGACAAGCATAAGATAAAGTTGTTAAAGAAGAGCACAGCAGATTTCGTTAAGGTAGGTTTTGCATTATTTTTTATGCTCGCTGTTTTAGCCTATACTTTGGCAGTTTCAAATAATTTATTTTTAGGAATGGCTGCACTCATAGGCGCATATATGGCTATGAATATAGGGGCGAATGATGTTGCAAACAATGTCGGACCTGCAGTTGGGTCTAAGGCAATCACGCTTTTAGGTGCGATTATTATCGCAGCTATTTTTGAAATCTCTGGTGCCATGATAGCTGGAGGAGAGGTTGTTCAAACAATCAAAAGTGGTATTATTGACATCGCTGCCTTTGAGAGCAATCCAGACTCTTTTGTGTGGGCGATGATGGCGGCACTTTTGGCGGCGGCTCTTTGGCTTAACTTTGCCACCATGATGCGAGCACCCGTCTCAACAACACACTCTATTGTTGGAGGCGTGATGGGTGCGGGGATTGCAGCAGCAGGATTTAGTATCGTTTCATGGGCCACCATAGGCAAAATTGTCGCTTCATGGGTTATCTCACCTATTCTTGGGGGTATTATCGCAGCAGGCTTTTTATTTGCCATAAAAAAAACCATTATTTTTCAAGAAGATAAAATTGCCGCGGCAAAAAAATGGGTTCCTCTGTTTGTTGCCATCATGACATGGGCTTTTGTGACATACATTATTCTCAAGGGTCTTTCGCAAATTTGGCCTCAAGTGATTGATTTACTTAATCTTCTCCCTCTTGTTGCGCTGGACATGACAGAAAAACCCTCATTTTTTGTGGCAACAACGACAGCATTTATTACCGCTCTCTTTGTTTATATGGTTGTAAGAAGAAAATTATCAAGAAAAAAATCCAAACTTAAAAACACTATAGAGGGGGTAAATGGACTCTTTACAATCCCTTTAGTCTTTGCAGCAGCACTGCTTAGTTTTGCGCATGGTGCCAATGATGTTGCAAATGCGATAGGACCCTTAGCTGCTATCAATGATGCGGTTGCATACGGTGGGATACCTTCAAAAGCAAATATTCCACTTTGGATCATGGGTGTTGGTGCACTTGGTATCGCTATTGGACTTGCGTTGTATGGACCTAAGCTTATCAAAACTGTGGGAAGTGAGATTACAGAACTCAACCAAATCAGAGCTTTTTCTATAGCTATGTCTGCTTCTGTGACGGTGATTGTTGCTTCACAACTAGGGCTTCCTGTGAGCTCTACCCATATTGCCATTGGTGGAGTTTTTGGTGTGGGCTTTTTAAGAGAATGGCTCCAAATGAGAGAAAAACATTCTGTTATAGTGGATGATACATCCCTTCTGCGTCAAGAGAGAAAAGTCTTAAGTCACTTGGGGCGAGAGCTCCAAACATTAAATGAACAAGAGTCTAAAACAGTGGCAGAGTATGAGCGAATTATCGCTCTTCAGAAGATGATTGCCGAGGAGGAAAAACATATCCACTCAACGATAAAACATCTCAAAAAAACACAACACGTTGCCTATGTACAACGAGATGCCATCAAAAAAATAGTTGCTGCTTGGATTATCACGCTCCCTGTTGCTGCGTTACTTGCAGCACTCTTTTATTATATGATTAAGGGTATTATGATTTAGTCAGTGCCTCTGTAACTTTGAGTGCTTGAAAATGCTCTTTTACGTCATGGACTCTTAGGATAGCGGCTCCATTTGCAACAGCTTGCAGATGCAAAGCCAAAGTCCCTGCAAGTCTCTCTTCTGTGGGGGCGGGGGAAATTGCGTCTATGAGTGATTTTCTCGAAGCACCTACTAAAAGGGGTTTTTGAAGTCTTAAAAAATTTTCCAAATTCTTAATGAGCTGCAAATTGTGCATCGGCGTTTTTCCAAAACCAATCCCTACATCCAAAACCAAATCTTTGATACCAAAAGCATTTGCCTTTGCAATTTTCTGCTCAAAAAAATCGTACACATCATGAACAACATGCTCATAACTAGGGCTATCTTGCATAGTTTGGGGCGTTGCTTGCATATGCATGATGACGGCAGTTGCATTATATTCGGCGCAAAGCTTACAAATGGTATCGTCTTGCAGTCCCGTTATATCATTAACAATTTGAAATCCGTTTTCTAAAGCGTAGGAGACAACTTCAGGTTCATAACTGTCTATACTAAATCGAGCTTTTTCAAAAAGTTTCTCTTTTGCAAGTGCATCGATAATGGGTTTGACTCGTAAAAGCTCCTCTTGTGCGCTCACTTTTTGCGCGTACGGCCTCGATGAAACTCCACCAATATCTATGATGCTCGCACCATCTTCTATCATCTTCTCAAGTGCTTTTATTGCCTCAGAGCCTTGAAATCTGCTGCTAGCAAAAAAGCTGTCATGATTTGCATTGATAATCCCCATGATTTCCACAGAAGAGGGCTTTTGTATCTGCGCGACTTCTTTGAGCATTTTGGCGAGAACTTTAAGTCCAAAGGGCTGTGCCAGCTCTTTTTTGCAGAGTATCTCCAGTTGTTTTTGTGTTGCGATAAGGATGCAGTCGACATGAGAAGTTGAGGCTATAACTGTCCCACGAGGCACGGCTAAATCTGCACCGATTGAGAGGGCATCTTGTTTAAGGATATTGGCACCGCCAACATGAAGTGCATGGATATAGATGAAGTGATGTTTCATCTTTGAGGCTAAAATAGCTACTCCACCACCATCAACTCCTAAATCTTGGAGGAGTTTTTTTGTATCACTTGAGGAGGATAATTTTTCTATTTGCAACTTATTTTTCTCGTACAAAACTCATCAGTAGCATAGCAAAAACGCTTTGTGGCCTTGAGTTAAGCTCTAATAGTCTGTATGCTTTGTCAAAATTTTCAAGTTGCGTTGAAGATAAAATCAGCATGTCAACAACAGTCGCTCTGTGAAAAAGTGCTTCAACCAAGAGTTTTGCTTCGACCCTTTTTATGCTTGCGTGCTCTTTTAAAAATGCAAATATTTGCGCGTAATCTATTTTAGCAAGACTTAAATCAAATGAGGCAATATTTTTTGAAGTTTCCCCTTTGAGGATGGGAAGCCTTGAGCGAACAGTGGGAAGCAGATTTGATTTAGTGGGAGTGATGATGATAAATTCTATATTTCGAGGAGGCTCTTCTAAAAGTTTGAGCAGAGAATTTTGAGAAACAGGATGAAACTCTTCTGCTCCTAAGACGATATATTTTGTACTTGATTCACTGATGTACGCTTCAGCTACGACAGCTTTTGCATCTTCTAGAAGAAATTTGTCTTTAATAAATCCGACAACTCTGTTTGGTTTAAGAGCATTTTTTAGTTTTTGAAATTCTAACTCAATCTGGGTTGAGATAAGTATATGCCCTCGCTTAGAGTCATCAACTGACATTGATTTCTCCATACATCGTCGCATTTAAAGAGGCATTAAAAAGTCTGTAAAGTTGTAAAAGTTTGATGTCGAGAGAAGAGTCATACGATTTCATAGTAAAAGCGTTGTGAAATTCTTCATCAAAAATCCAAAAATAGCTGTTATTTCTTCTTTTGGCAATGTCGGCTCTTTTGTCATTTCCTTTGCCGATGTACCAAAAAAAGTAGTCATCTTTGTAAGACAAAGAAATCATATCATCCACAACTTCAATCATATCACCGCTATTTATGGCATTGAAATGGTTATAAATAGAATCGATGGAGACAATTGGCAAAAGAGGTCTCTCAAGCGAAGGGTTATTGATGGCGCTTAAAATATAACTCTTCAACCATTTTCTACTCTGATCTGTGATGAGTATGATAGTTTTTCCGCCCAGAATCTGCTCTAGCGCATGCGCTGTTGTGGTTGTCCAGTCAAATCTTTGCTCTTCAAGCCAACTAAGAGACCCGCCGTCTTCTCTGATTTTGTCCAGACTCCATTGTGCAAAATCTAACATATTTCTCGCCTTAAAAAAGGTGCGACCTTGGCAAGAAAAGTGTTCATTATTTATCTAACTCATACGCACTATGAAGGCTTCTCACTGCCAACTCTGCATATTTTTCATCAATAACCATCGAGACTTTTATCTCAGAAGTAGAGATCATGTTGATGTTTATATTTTCTTTTGCCATAGTTGAGAATGCCTTTGCGGCAACACCTGTGTGAGATTTCATCCCTACACCGACGATAGAAACTTTGCAAATTTTTTCATTATAGGAAGCGTCTCTTACTTCACCACTTTTGATAAATGTATCCACGGTCTCTCTTGCATCATTTAAATCTGTTACAGGGACAGTAAAATCTATATTTGCCATGCCGTCATGCGCTTTGTTTTGGATAATCATGTCAATGTTGACATTTTGATTGGCAAGTTTTGTAAAAATATCTGAAGCAATTCCTGGTCTATCTGCCACACCGATCAAAGAGACACGTGCTTGATTTCTGTCTAATGCTATTCCGCTTACTAATGGTTTTTCCATGATGTTTTCTTCCTTAGTTATTAACGTTCCCTCTTCATCAGAGAAACTTGTTCTTGTTACGAGATTGACATTGAGCTTCTTTGCGAGCTCCACTGAGCGGCTATGAAGCACTTTTGCGCCCAAAGAGGAGAGTTCAAGCATCTCATCATAAGAGATGCTATTTAACTTCTTAGCCTTTGGTTCTATACGAGGATCGGTGGTGTAGATACCGCTGACATCGGTATATATTTCACATAAATCAGCTCCGATGGCTCCAGCGATGGCAACCGCTGACAAATCACTTCCACCGCGTCCTAAAGTTGTTACATTTCCATCAAGTGAAATCCCTTGAAAGCCTGCTACAACGATTATCTTGCCCTCTTGTAAAGCAGCATTCATGACATCAGGATTAATCGCTTCTATGCGCGCTTTCGTGTGCGAATTGTCGGTTACAATCCCTGCTTTTCTCCCCGTCATAGAGATAGCGTCATGACCCATAGCACTCAAAGCAATCGCCAAAAGTGAAGCGGTTACACGCTCTCCCGAGCTGAGTAACATATCTATCTCATTTTTTGCAGGGGTGTCTGAGAAGTGTTCGGCATAGCCTAAAAGTTTATTTGTCTCTCCACTCATAGCAGAGACCACGACTACAACATCATTTCCCTCTTTTTGCGTTTTGCTTACACGATTTGCTACGTTTTGAATACGATCCAAATCACCGACACTGGTTCCACCAAATTTTTGAACTATTAACATTTATAAAAGTCCCTTCTTTTTAAAATACTTGATAACTTTTTCATACACAGGTTTTTTGAAGTGTGCTGATTGATTTAAAACATCTTCAATACTTACAAATTTATACGAGCTAAATTCAGGATGTTTCGTTGCAATATTGATAATGGCACTTTTTTTGAGTTTTAGAAGAAAATATCTTTGAATTTGCCCATGGTAGGGTTTCATTTGCTTTGCGATTTCTTCTGGAAAATCGTATGAGAGCCACTTTGGATACTTTGCGATTATTTTGAGTTTAGACGTTCCTATCTCCTCTTCAAGTTCTCGAAAGAGTGCTTCTTGAACTTTTTCTCCCTTATCAATGCCACCTTGTGGAAATTGCCAAACTTCGCTCATGTCATTACGTTCTGCCATAAACAATTCGATTTTTTGAGGGTAATTGTTTGAAACAATTATCATCGCAACATTAGGGCGATATAAATTTTTTTTGCTCATGAAAGGCACCTCTTTGCTATTTTTTCCCTATTTTTTAAGAGTGTGATTATACAAAAGTAGTCATTAAAGCAAGATAATAATATAATCGCAAATGCTTTTATACATCCATATCCCTTTTTGCGATTCAAAATGTTTTTACTGTGCTTTTAACTCTTATGTGGACAAATTTCATCTCAAAGAGCTTTACATGAAGGCACTTTATACACAACTAGAGTTTGAACTTCAAAGATTTTGTGTGCAGCCAAAGAGCATTGAGAGTCTCTTTATAGGCGGCGGAACCCCTTCAACTGTGACACCAAAACTTTATGAGCCACTTTTTAAGCTCTTGCAACCCTATTTGGCGAGTGATATCGAGATAACAAGCGAGGCAAATCCAAATAGTGCGACTCATGAGTGGCTTCTTGGCATGTGGGAGTTGGGCGTAAACCGGATAAGTTTTGGCGTTCAGAGTTTTAATAGTGACAAACTCAAACTCTTAAACAGAGCGCACAATAGCGACCAAGCAAAAGAAGCCATCAAAAATGCACACAAAATTGGCTTTAAAAATATCTCGCTTGATCTCATATATGCAACACGTAACGATACAAAAGAGCTCCTCCAACATGACTTAGAGACCGCTTTTTCTCTCCCTATAAACCATCTCAGCGCCTATGCTTTGACGATAGAAGAGGGGACTCCTTTTGAGAAAAAACCTTTTATGGCAAAAGAGATTTTAAAAAATACAACATGGCTTTTTGAACAAATCGTCTCTCATGGATTTAAGCACTATGAAATAAGCAATTTTGGCACCTATCAAAGCAGGCATAACTTGGGCTATTGGCAATATAAAGACTACATCGGTCTTGGAAGCGGTGCTGTTGGAAAGCTTTTGTTTGAGCGCTTTTACCCAAGCACGAGCGTGGAAAAATATATTGCTAATCCTCTTGAAGTGCGCAGAGAATCGCTCACTTTGGAAGATAAGAAAATCGAACAACTTTTTTTAGGTTTTCGCTCATGTGTAGGGGTGAAAAAAGAGATTTTAAACACTGCCGAGTTAGAGCGAGCTCGTATGTTAGTAGAGGAGAAAAAACTCTTTTTACAAAATAATACCTTTATGAATCCTGACTTTCTCCTAGCAGATGAGATAACTCTTTTTATCTCGTCGTGAGCGGTTTACATGAAGGGCAAGTGTAATTTAAAAAGTGTTTAAAAAAGAGAAGATAAATCTAAAAATTTAATTCTCTTAAAACATCATTAGGCTTGAATTACGATACACTTTTAATTCAAGTCAATCATAAAGGTTCTAAAATGGCAATCAACGATTTAGTTGTAGTCGGTATAGGTTCAAGTGCGGGCGGTCTTGAAGCGCTCCAAATCATGCTCGCAAAAGTCTCTGATAATCTTGACTGCTCTTATATAATAGCCCAACATCTAAGCCCAACTCACCGCTCCATGATGGTAGATTTACTCAGCCGTATTACAAATATTCCTGTAGTCGAAGTTCAAAACGGCATTGTCATCAAGGCAAAAACTATCTACATGACTCCGGAAAATACAGATATTTATGTCAATAATGGGAAAATTTATCTCAAAAATGTTGACTCGACTTTTGGTCCAAAACCCTCCGTAAACTATTTTTTTAATTCCCTTGCACAAGCCTATGGTTCAAAAGCCATTGGGGTAATCCTCTCGGGAACGGGAAGTGATGGTGCTTTTGGAATACGTGCCATCAAAGCTTCAGGTGGAATAACCATTGCTCAGTCTCCTCAAAGTGCTAAGTATGATGGCATGCCCATCTCTGCTATCAACACAGGCAAAGTCGATATTGTCTCTTCCATAGAAAACATCGCAACCGAAATATCCAGAGTCATAGATAACCTTGGCAAAAATATTGGTGAGAGTATCAATGAAACGTTTATGCAACAGCTTTACAGAATCATCTTTGAAGAAAAAGGGGTTGATTTTTCCCAGTATAAGCGAAGTACCATTGTGCGAAGAATCGAGCGTCGTCTCGCGGCAGTACGTGTTGATACTCTGAATGATTATGTGGATTATCTTAAAATAAATGTTGAAGAGGTGACAAATCTTTATTACGATATGCTCATTGGCGTGACAGAATTTTTTAGGGATGCCGAAGTTTTTGAAGAGGTAAAAGAGCAAATTAAGGCTATTGTTGAGAAAAAAGAGCAAGGAGAGGAGATCCGTTTTTGGAGTATCGGGTGTTCTACGGGTGAAGAGCCTTATACTTTGGCAATACTTTTAAGTGAGATACTCAAAGAAAAAATCACAAAATACAAAATCAAAATCTTTGCCACTGACATTGACGATGAGTCTCTTAAAATCGCTCGAAACGGAGTCTATGCAGAGACGAGCCTTTTAAATATAGACAAAGATTTGATAAGCAAATATTTTACTATTCAAAAAAATCATTTTGAGATTAAAAAAAGTATACGCGAGCTTGTAGTTTTTTCCAAGCACAACATCATCAGCGACTCCCCATTTTTACGAACGGATTTGATAAGTTGTCGTAATATGCTTATCTATTTTAACGCTACTTTGCAACAACGATTTTTCCCAATTGTCCATTATGCACTCAAAGACAGTGGTATTTTGGTTCTTGGAAAGTCTGAGACGATAGGGGAGCATTATGATTTATTTCTCACTGCAAATAAACCACTTAAAATTTATAAAGCCCAGTTTACAGGGATAAAAGAGCTTCCACGACTTTACAATTATGGTGGGGCAAGTAAAAATTATGAAGAACCTAAACCGCACTCTTCAAAAAATGAAGAGGAAGTTTTAGAGGAAAAAATCACTGAAGCAACTTCTGAGTTTTTACTCAATCAGTGTGTTCTTATCAACAGCTCTAACGATATTCTCTATATCAAGGGAGAAATTCCTTTTTTAGCACACTCCAAAGGGAGAGCAACTTCCAATATTTTTAAGTCTCTCAAAGAGGAGCTTACGCTTGAAGTGCGAAGTGTTTTAAATGAGGTGCAAAAAAATAAAATTTTCAAATCGACCCAGTTTCGCTCAGTCACACTCTATGGAGATATCCTTAAATATGTTAGAGTTATTATTATCCCCGTAAAAAATGACAAAAATGACGACTGGTTTTATGCACTGTTTTTTCAAAGCGAAGATATCCAAAATCTTAAAGGGTATATCTTAGAGAGCGACAATGAAAATGAGACGATTACAAACCTCACTTCAGAGCTTACACGGACAAAATCGCACCTTCAAAACGTCATAGAAGAGCTTGAGACCTCTTATGAAGAGATGCAAAGTTTGAACGAAGAGTTAAGCTCTTCAAATGAGGAGCTTCAAAGTTCAAACGAAGAGCTAGAGACGACAAATGAGGAGCTTCAAAGTACAAATGAGGAGCTTCAAACTGCCTACAGTGAGCTTAAAGTTGTCTATGATGACAAAGATATTCGGGCGAAACAGCTCGAAGAGTTGACAAAGAAACTTCGATTTCAAACGGATGACTTAAGAAAACAAAAAGAGCTCACCGAAGCCATTATCAACACGACTCCTGTTGCTATCATCATGACTGATACCACAGGCAAAATCAACTTTGCCAACACAAACGCACAAAACCTTTTTAAACTTCCAAAAAAAGAGCTTTTAGAACGCTATATTGACGGCTCAGAGTGGAATATTCTTGATATAAATGGAGATGTTTTACTCAGACATGATATCCCCATAAATATTATCAAAAAATCTTTTGGTTCTGTTAAAAACCTTGCTTTTTCTCTGGAAACAGGTGAAAAGTACAGGATTTTAATCTCTCTCAATGGTTCTCCTATTTTTGATATAAAAGGGGATTTTGTGGGAGTCGTCTTTAGTATGGAAGACATCACACAAAAACAGATGCTTCAAGAGCAGGTGAAAAAATACGAAGAATCTTCAGGGATGGATATAGGACAAACGATAGAGCAATCTTTTAAGAAAATCAAACATTCAGCCCTTCAAACCTCCTCCTCATCTCAGCTGAATCTTTTACAAATCGCTATGCTGGATATGTCGGTAGGACTTAAAAATACACTCTCTGAAGCATCGCTTATCACAAACAGTCTTCAACATAGTGGCGATGATCTCTCTTTACAAAAAGAGCTTACCACGCATCTCAATACGCTGCTCATCAACATGAGCACCATCATCAACGGTAATATTGCTTACTATAATGATGTTCATCTTTACCGTGAGCTTGACTTTGTCAAACTGCTACAAAAAACAATTCGCCTTTTTCATAGCTCTTTTGAACAAAATTCTCTTGTAGTTACGACTCTCATTGATAAAGAGACAGTCATCATGGCGGACTCTAAAGAGTTAGTTCAGTTTGTTCTGAGACTCACTGAGTGCCTCCTTGGACTTGAGGTGCAAAGCTGCTCGATTCGTCTTGATTCCACCTCTTTAGTATTAGAAGTAAGCTCTCAAAAGTACAATGCTACAGCGTTTGAACACCTCCTTGCCTACTATGAAGAGCCAGAGGCTCTGGGTAGACTCTTTGAGGAAAAAATACAATTCATTGTAGTAAAGAGTATCTAATGTTTCAATCAAAATTATTGATAGTTGCCGAACAAAGTGTCGTTTTTAAACCGTATGAGCTTATCCTTAAAAATTTTTTCGGCTCCATCGAGACTTTACTTATACAAAATAAAGAGACCCTTGAAGATCTTCAAGCTGACGCATATGATATACTCCTTATAGATCTCTATAGTAAAAAATATATAGAAGCCATTGGTGAAATTAAAAATATTGAATCTACTAATATTAAAAGTGTTTTTGTCTCCCCTTTTAACTTTGTCAATATTCCAAAATCTATGAAAAATCTGCAGTTTTTAGACCTTGTTCTTACCAAACCCATAGATTTTTCTAAGCTCATAAATTTTATGGAGACAGAATCGTACAAAATACAAAGAAGCAATATTCTTTTAAAGAAGAACCATGTTTTAGCAAAAGTAGTCGATTTACACCCTGCTAGAATAGGTGTTTATACGATGCAAGGGACTCTTTTTTATGCAAATCAACACTATTTATTTGCGAATGATTTGAGCTTTGAGCACATAGACAAACTCACCTTTGATAAAATTAGCAACTGTAATACAGATTTTAAATATGTGAAGCAAAAACTCCAAATTACTAAATCTTTTACACAACAAAAAGAAGAAGGGGATAAATGGTTTGAATCCATTTTTTATATTGTGGATTTTGAATTTATTATCCATGTTTGTTCAGATATAACTGTTCAAAAGCAAAAAGAGATTCAACTTGAGCAATCTGCAGTATTTTATGAAAATTCCAACGAAGGGATTATTATCACAAATAATAAAAGTAAAATCATCTCCGTTAATACCTCTTTTTGCAAGATAACAGGCTTTACAAAAGAGGAAGTCATAGGTAAAACGCCAAAGCTTTTAAACTCAGGTATCCATGATAAAAACTTTTATGAAAATCTATGGGATGCTCTTAGAAATAACGGCTCATGGCAAGGTGAAATTTGGAATAAAAGAAAAAATGGAGAGATTTATCCTGAGTGGCTTAGCATCGCAAAAGCAGTCAATCCTAAGTATAATGAAGAGTTTTTTATCGCCATTTTTACAGATATTACAACACTCAAAGAAGCAGATAAGAAACTCCATTTTTATGCCAACCATGATGTCCTTACAGGTTTAGCAAACAGAGTTCAGTTTGAAGCGCACCTCAAAAATACCATTCAAAGTGCCAAAAGAAATGCAAGCCAAGTTGCACTCTTTTTTATTGACCTTGATAAATTTAAAGATGTCAATGACACGTATGGACATGGGATTGGTGATGATATGCTAAAAACAGTTTCAAAACGCCTTGAACAGAGCATACGACAAGAAGATTTTATCGCAAGACTTGGCGGCGATGAGTTTGTTCTTATCATTAAAGATGTCAAAGAGACAAATGATATGTTGGTTTTAGCCAACAAGATAAATGAAAATATCAAAGAACCTATTGCTATTGAGGATAAGGTCTTTTTTATGTCTCTTTCTATAGGAATCGCCATCTATCCAATTCATGGAGAAGATAGTGAAGACCTTATTAAACATGCTGATGCTGCGATGTATGAGGTCAAAGAAAACGATAGAAACGGTTTTAAAATCTACAACCAAGCGATGACGGACAAAGTTTCAACAAAACTCACCCTGCAAAACCAACTTAAAATATCTATGGAAAAAGATGAGTTTGAGATGTATTATCAGGCGATTGTCAATGTAAAAACCAAGAAAATTATTGGAGCAGAAGCTCTTGTCCGCTGGAACCATACAAAAAGAGGGGTTTTGACACCTTTTCACTTCATCAACATTATCGAAGATAGCAGAATGAACATAGAGTTTGGTGAGCTTGTTTTTAAAAAAGTTCTTCATGATATGCAAGCTATAAACTCTGCCTTTAAGCACAGTGACTTTAAAGTCTCTATCAACATCTCAGCCAAACATTTTTTTGAACCTAAATTTGTTGGCAGTCTTGTCGGTTTTTGCAAAGATTTTTCAATAGAACCAAGCCAAATTGAGCTTGAGCTTCTTGAGACACACATCATGAAAAACTCAAATGTCTCGACTGTAAAGCTTGAAAAACTCCATGAGATAGGATTTCAAGTTGCTATCGATGATTTTGGAACAGGGTACTCTTCTTTAAGTTATCTCAAAAATTTTAAAGTAGACAAACTTAAAATCGACCAGTCTTTTATACGAGATTTTTTAGAAGATAAAAGTGACATGGCGATAGTTGAAGCGATTATAAAGCTCTCTGAAACTTTTGGCATGAGAGCACAAGCAGAGGGGATAGAGACGCAAGAGCATTTAGAACTTTTAGAAACATTGGGATGCGATTTAGCACAAGGGTACCACTTTAATATGCCTATGCAGTTGGATGCTTTTTTAAACTTTACTTTAGGATTTAATAATGCTCCATAAGTTTCATAATAATTTTACCTACATAGCGCTTGAACACTTTATGCAAAAAAGTTTTGAGATAGCTTTTGAAGTTTTTCACACACTTCAAGAGTCTGAAGATTTTTCAGTCAAGGAGTTTATTGCGACTGTAGGGCAAGAAGAACTTTATGAGTCACTTATCACTCATGAAGGGATTATTAGTAGTATCTTAATGACAAAAAATTATGAGCTTATCGAGGAGTTTTTTGTCTGGAAATATAGTGTTTATGAGAGCAGGGGTGTGAATGTAGATTGTTTTTTAGTCGAGTATGATTTATGGAAACAAAGCATCACAAATCATTTGTATCAGTCTCATAGTAGTGAAATAAATCTTATGTATGAATACCTCATAAAACATCACAACCATTTTAAAGAGCTCTCTCGAAGCCCTAAAAAAGTTATTATAAATGAAAAATACAAAACAATTTTTGATGATTTATCTGTATGTTTACTAGATTCAGATCAAGAGGGATTTCATACGATTATTGAAAAAAATCTTCCTCTTTTTGATGGTGATATTTTTCGTTTTATAGAACAAGTGATAAATCCTCTCATGTACGACGTAGGACATAAGTGGCAGTATAATAAACTCAGTGTTGCAAAAGAGCATCTCGCCACAGCGCTTACCTCGGAGATAATCGACACATTTTTTATCCAAAAAAATAAATCATCACTTAAAAAATCAAGAGCTCTCATCTCTACCGTAGGAGATGAGTTGCATACTTTGGGGGTGAAGATAGTTGGGAAGTTTTTAGATTCTTGCGGCTATGATGTCAAAAACCTTGGCACTAAAATTTCAAGTAAAGAGTTGCTCTCAAGTGTTTATGAACTCAAGCCTGATTTACTTCTTTTATCTTTGACTCTCCCCTCTAATATTATAACTTTACAGAATATTGTTAGTGAGTTAAAATCCGATAAAGTGGCATTTCAAGGCTTGATAGTTGTGGGTGGCCAAGCTCTTTTTAGTAGTGAAAAGCCCATTCTCGTCGAGGGAGCTGATTTATGCACCAAGGATCTTAATGTGCTCAAAAATTTTTTAATCTCTGCAGGTCAAATAGAAAAATTATCATGATTTCTTTTTTGTTGAAGAACTTTTAAATCATTCTTTTGATAAACTCTTGCTTCAAAAATACAATAGGTTGAGATTGCTTCGTCACTCTTCCTCGCAATGACGAGTATTGTCTTTTGCAATGACAGTTATTCTTTACAAGAGCCGTTATTGCGAACAAAGTGAAGCAATCTAAAAAGATAGTTTTGCAAGAAATCTCATTTTAAAGGTTTATCATGTTTGGTTTAGGTTTTGGAGAGATACTTATTATTATTGTGATCGCTATCTTGTTTTTGGGTCCAGACAAGCTTCCCACTGCTTTAGTAGATGTAGCAAAATTTTTCAAAAGTGTTAAGAAAACGATCGGTACCGTGAGAGACTCCCTCGAGCAAGAGATGAGCGTAGCAGAGATAAAAGAAGAAGCGATGGCTTACAGAAGAGAGCTTATTAAAGCGCGTGAAAGCTTAGAAAAAGCTACAAATATGCACAAAATAGCTACTGATTTAAATAGTATAGGGGATGACATACTTGGTGATGCGCCTGTTTTAAAAGAGTCTAAAGATATTTACAAAGAAGAACAAATAACGTTTGAGAAAAAAATAACAAAAGAGACGCCAAATGTTTGATGAAATTAGACCCCATTTAATAGAGCTTAGAAAACGCCTAGGTATTTCAGTCGCAAGCTTAATCGTGATGTTTTTTGTGATGTTTTACTTTCATGAGCCTATTTTAGCATGGATGGTTCAGCCGCTCAATAACGCACTCATCGAAGTTGGAAAAGTCTCTGTCAATGCTGCTAATGGTATGGTAACAACGAGTCAAGTTGGTGGAGCTTTTTTTGTCGCCATCAAAGTCTCTTTTTTTGCGGCAATTATAGGGGCTTTGCCTATCATACTCGCACAAATTTGGATGTTTGTTGCCCCTGGTCTTTATGCGAATGAGAAAAAAATGATTATTCCGTTTATCTTTGGCGGGACGATTATGTTTCTTATCGGTGTTTTATTTTCTTACTATGTTGTGACCCCTTTTGGATTTGATTTTCTTATCGCTTTTGGTAGTTTTAAATTTACTCCTCTTATTAACATTGAGGATTATGTAGGTTTTTTTACAAAACTCATGTTTGGTTTTGGCATAGCATTTGAACTCCCTATTTTTGCCTATTTTCTTGCTATTTTAGGGTTGGTAGATGACAAACAAATGCGAGATTTTTTTAAGTACGCGATTGTTATCATCTTTATCGTCGCAGCGATTCTTACCCCGCCAGACGTTCTCACTCAGTTTTTGATGGCAATACCGCTGACGATACTGTATGGTATGTCTATTTTAATCGTGCGAATTGTCAATCCCGCTACGCCGATTGAAGAAGAAGAGGCAGAGGAAGAAGGTAAAACCCTTGTCATAGAGAAAAAAAGTGAGTAACTTCGAGTTACTCACAAGTAGTTACGACTTTCTCCTCCCAAACGAGCTCATAGCTTTAGAGCCTGCAACACCTAGAGACGCTGCCAAACTTCTTGTGTATGATAGAAAAACAGACACAATTATCCACACATATTTTTATGAATTTGAAAACTTTATTCCAAGCGAATGCGCACTCATTTTTAATAATACAAAGGTGATTAAAGCAAGACTTTTTGGGCAAAAAAAAAGTGGCGGCAAAGTAGAACTACTTATAAACCGAGCACTCAATGCAAATGATATCAGTGTTTATATACGAGGGAAGATGAAGAGCGGTACGGAGATTTTTTTTGATAAAGGTCTAGTTGCTCTTGTTAAAGAGCTCAAAGAGGATGGAAGCAGAGTTGTGAATTTTATGCTTCATGGGGAGATTTTACGATTTGAAGAGCTTTTGCCTATCTTAGATGCAATCGGTCATGTGCCACTTCCGCCTTATATCCAAAGAGCTGACAATCAAGAAGATGCAAGAGAGTATCAAAGTGTTTTTGCTCTTCATGAGGGAGCTGTTGCTGCACCGACTGCGTCGCTGCATTTCACACCAGAACAACACGCAAGAGTGTGCAAAAATTTTCACCATGCATACATCACACTCCATGTAGGAAGCGGGACGTTTAAGCCCGTTGAGACAGAGGTGATAACACAGCATCCGATGCACGCAGAATATTATGAGATCTCAAAAGAGGCAAAAGAGCTTCTTGACTCACCTCGAGCGATTTTAAGCATCGGGACAACATCAACAAGAACGATAGAATTCTACGTGAGAAATCCCCATACAACGCAAGGTGAAGCCAATCTTTTTCTCCATCCAAACAATAAACCGCTTCGAGTCAACCATTTGCTTACAAATTTTCATTTGCCAAAATCAACACTTCTCATGCTTGTCGCTTCGTTTGTGGGAGTCCAAAAAGCTCAAGAAATTTACAAAAATGCTATAAAAAATAACTATCGATTTTACTCTTATGGCGATGCCATGTTGGTTTTGTGAGAAAATTTTATACTAGAAAAACTTTTGCATTTTCTATTTTTATCTCACCGCTGAGTTCTGCTTCAAACACTCTTTGTGGATATTTTGCAAGTGCTACATCATAGTTTGGGTTTGTTTTGCAAAATTCTAAAAATGGGTCGTTTTTTGTGTTTATCAGTGTTGTAGAGGCAAACCTAGAGACAAACGCCTCAAGGTCATATAAGGGCTTTGCTTTGCCCTCTTGTAAGAGGGCGTTTGTGCCGCTGCTTTCTCCTAGTCTGTGCGGGAGAACAAAAATTTCTTTGCCCATGCCCAGTGCAAACTCAACGCTTCGCATACTTCCACCTCCAAGCTCCGCTTCAGCAACGACCAAAACTTCTCCAAGGGCGACTACGATTTCATTTCTTAGCACAAAACTCCATGGTGTTGCTTGAAATCCCTCTTCAAATTGACTCAAAAGAAGCCCATTTTTTTCTATATCGCTTAAGAGATTTTTATTGATATGTGGGTATTTAATCTCAACTGCACAGGGCAAAACTGCTATTGTATTTGAACTTCCTGCTCCAGAATGCGCGATAGCATCGATGCCCATAGCACCACCACTCACGATACAAACACCGCTTTTTGACAACAAAGAGGCAAGCTGATAGGTAAGGGTGCGGGCATATTGAGAGGGTTTCCTTGTTCCTACGATGGAGACTTTTGGCGATTGTAAAAGTGCAAGATTTCCCTCATAAAAAAGATTTTGAGGATACTTTTTCATGGAAGCAAGCTCAGGTATAAGCTCTTGAATGCGTCCCATTTTAGTAAAGCTTGTTAATATATACTAAGTCAACTTCTTTGAGAAGTTTTTTTGATTCATCAATAGCGAGCAATGTATTGACATGAGGATGTCCTATGGCTATGGCAGTTCCATGAGTTTTTGCGATTTCGATAGCTTCGAGTATTTGTGCTTTGATAGAAGAGGTGTCCGTCGAGTGATCCAAAAATACATCTCTAGCCACATAAGTCAAGCCAAGATTTTCCATAACTGCTGGTGCTTGTGTTTTACTTGTTGTTCGACTGTCTATGAAAGAGATATTTTCATGTTTAAGTGTTTTTATTAGTCGCTTCATAGCAGTTTCGTTGGCTGTAAATTTACTTCCCGTATGGTTATTTATGTATGCGACCTTAGGAAAAAGTTTTTTCAATTCTTTGATTCTTGCATCAATCATGCTTTGCGAATCTTGCGCATGGAGAGTGAAAGGCTCCTCTTTTGAGTAGCTTTGCGCCTCTAGGGGGAGATGAACCATGTAAAAGTTCTCTTGTGAGGCTAATTTGGCAGAATCAGGTCGTGCTTCTCTTGGCGGTAAAAAAGACATGGTTAAGGGAAGATGTAACTTTTTTATGGCGATGACTTGTGATTTCATGGAGACATCATCTATAATGATGGCTAGTTTTGGTCTCTCTGAGGTGATGAGCGGTTTTCTTGCCAGTTCAATGGGAGGTTTTTCAGTGATAATTTCATCATACTCATGTGAAGCTCCTTCGATGACCGGAGGAGGCGTTATACTCTCTTTGAGTGGAGGCGTTGCATTTTGTTCTTCATTTTTAAGGACTTCTTTGAGCCTCTCATTGACACTGAGTTTTGTCTCTTTAGTCGCCTCTTCAACTTTTTTGGCGAGAGCTAATTTTTTTTCATATTTAATTTTTTCTTGCTTTTGTATCTCTTTTTTTGCATTCGCATAGCCAAAATAATACCCAAGCAACAAAGCACCCAAAACAAGTGCGATAAGTGAAAGCGCCCATGCTATATACGTGAGTGTTTTTGTACTGTTTGTTTCAATGTTTTTTTTTCTTTTTGCCATTTTTTCTCCAAAATATCTATCCGAACTACTGTAACGTGCCTAACAAAATAAGTACCATTGTATTGAAATTTGCCATAATTTTGCAAAAAAATTGCCAGTAAGTGATTTTTTAAGCATTTTTTTTGTATTATTGCGAGTTCCTTTCTCTTTGTATCACTTTGCTTAAGTGATATATACATATCCGAAAGGGAAACAAGCCCCATTAAGGGGACATACCAAAGGGAGATTATACTCTATGAGACATTACGAAAACCTAGTCATTGTAAAACCTACACTAACAGCAGAAGAAATTCAAGTTACTATGAATACAGTTGAAGAACTTATCACTTCAAACGGTGGCGTTATTGCTGCTTCAAGTGCGATGGGGATGAAAAAATTAGCTTACCCTATCAACAAAAGCGAACGTGGATATTACCATGTTATTTATTACACGATTGCTCCATCAGCAATTTCTGAAATTGAGAGACGTTTTCGTATCAACGAAGCTCTTCTTCGTTTTGTGACTATAAAATACGATACAAACCGTGAAATAGCGGCATGGAATCATTTAGTTACAAAAGCTAACAAAGGGACAGACGCGCACGAAAAAACAGATACGCTTCTATTTGCAGAAATACCTCATGAAGATTTAGACGAAACTCAAGAAGACGAAGCTGAATAATCAGTAGATTCTAAGCCATCAAGGAGAGCCCATGTTTAACAAAGTAATTTTAGTTGGAAACTTAACACGTGATATCGAACTTAGATACTCTCAAGGGGGCATGGGCATAGCAAAAACTGCTATCGCGACAAGCCGCAAATTTACTAGCAATGGTGAAAAGAAAGAGGAAATTTGTTTTGTTGACATCACATTTTTTGCAAGAAGTGCAGAAGTTGCGAACCAATACCTTCGTAAAGGGAGTAAAATCCTTGTTGAGGGAAGATTAAATTTTGAACAGTGGGTCGACCAAAATGGACAAAAACGTTCCAAACACTCTGTAGCAGTCGAGACGATGCAGATGTTAGACTCTAAGGGTGATAACCAAGGTTCTTATAATGGACCGACAAATGATGACTCAGAGATGGATTACGAACCACAGCAAGGCAAAGAGCTCAGCTATCAAAAACCTGCACAAGCGAGTTATGGACGTAACGAACCTGCACCGCAACAAAGCTATAAAAAACCAAACAATACGCAAGCCAGAGAGCAAAGCCGTGAAATGCCTAGTCGTGATTCTGTCCCTGTGATTGATATTGATGAAGATGAGATTCCATTTTAGAGATGCCCGTTTAACTTTTCAATGCATTACATCATAAAAACTATACTCTTAGATACTGGAGAAAGGTTTCCTATGTGTATCGATTCAAGAACTGGAATGCCCCATTATTGGATCACCCTCTACTCCATGACGCAACTCAGAGCAAAAGGGTTGGCAGTCAATACAATCACACAAAACTTCCGTCATTTGTTTATAATCCTCTTTTTTTTGGAAAAACACTCTTATGAAGAAATCTCTCTTCATAAACGTTTTGAACAAGGGAAATTTTTATCCTCTTTAGAGATTCAGACACTTTGCGAACTGTGCACACGCTCTTTTGAAAATATTGCCAAGAGCAAAAATATCTCAGATATCTCAAGCGTTGATTTGGCAACTACAGCCAACAGAATGAGAACCATAAGAGATTATTTGGTATGGCTAGCGAAAAGTTTTCTCTCTCAAGCGAAAAGTTCTTCTTCATATAGCGTTGCACTCGAAGAGTCTATAGCTTTTACTGCAGCGGAATTTACAGCAAAAGTTCCAAAATTTAAAAAAGACTCCCTTCGTGTTCATGATGGATTAACGGCGAGTCAATTGAGTCTTTTGTTTTCTATCGTTGATAAAAAATCCCATACTAATCCTTGGAAAAGTGAATTTCTCAGAGCTAGAAATGAGTTGATAGTGGTGTGGCTTTATCAATTTGGCTTAAGTAGAGGAGAACTGTTAAATATGAAAATTTCAGATATTGATTTTAAATCACACACATTTTTAGTTCTCAAGCGACCAGATGACAAAGATGACCCTAGAGTCAACCAGCCTTTGGTTCAAACAAAAGAGAAAAAAATCCAAATTCCTAAAAAAATAGTTGATACAACATTGGAGTATATTTTAGGGCATCGTGGAATTTTTCCAGAGTCACAATACCATGAATTTTTATTTATCGCTGAGAAAAGCGGTAAACCACTCAGTCTAATTGCACTCAATAAAATATTTTTTACAATCAAACAGAGCCACCAAGATTTCCCTCATGACTTCTCGCCAACTGTTTTAAAACGCGCATGGAGTGGTGCAGTTTCCCCTTTTTTAGGTGATGCAATATGAGTTCTGCAAAATATAGTCGCGCTCTCAATTTAAGCGAGGAAGCGATTGAGCAGATTATGGGTATTTTAGATGGATGGTCTTTGAGACTTACATGGGATAGTTTGATTGATGCGATTGAAATGCAGCTTGGTGTCAGATACACGCGTCAAGCACTCTCAAAGCATCAACGGATTCAATCTGCATTTGATTTAGCTAAAAATCGAACTTCAAACCAGAGCCCCGCAGATGCAAATATCTCTATAGAAATGGCTCACATGATTCAAAAACTTAAAAGAATTGAAGCAGAAAATGAGAGATTGCACAAAGAAAATGAAGAACTTCTCGCACAATTTGCAAGATGGGCTTACAACGCTTATAACAAAGGGATTACAAAAGAGATTCTTGACGTTTCGCTCCCTCAAGTGGAGAGAACAAAAAAATAAAGTATCCTAAAGTGTGATAAAATGGCGCAAATTTTAGAGTAAAAAAGGGAAGAGACCGCATGAGCAGCATAACCAAAGAGACCAAACTTACGATATTTTACATACTCGTCGCATTTGCTTTTTCGGTGGGTGTGAGAATGATTTGGATGTATCAGTTTGCCGATTTTGAAGAGTTCAAATATGCTGGTGAATTGATGATAAACACCAATGATGGCTACTATTATGCAGAGGGTGCTAGAGATATTTTAAGTGGTATTTCTCAAGAAAACAGTCTCTCGCCCATCACTTCGGCACCTTCAAAGCTCACGGCATTTTTTGCTGCTATTTTGCCGTTTTCTTTTGAGAGCATCCTTTTGTATATGCCAGTGTTTTTAAGCTCCCTTATCGTTATCCCTGTTATTTTGATAGCAAAAGGTTTGAAAAACCTTGAGATGGGGTTTATCGCTGCACTTTTAGCTTCTATGGCGTGGAGTTACTATAACCGCACTATGATTGGCTACTATGACACCGATATGCTCAATATTGTTCTTCCAATGTTTTTACTCTGGTCTATCATCTGGGCAATTAATACAAATGAAGAGAAATATTTGCTCATCACGGCTTTAGATATTTTGGTTTACAGATGGTGGTACCCTCAGAGTTACTCTTTAGAATTTTCCTTTTTTGGTCTTATCCTTTTTTATACGTTAGTGTTTGATAGAAAAAATCTTTATAACTACAAACTTTTAGCCATCATGATGCTTGCTATGATTAACCTTGATGGATTTGCGAGACTTGGGGCTGTTTTGGCAGTTTTTTATATCTTTAAACAAACAAAGTATCAAAAATTTACTTACGCTATTTTGGCTCTTTCAGTGGTTGCCTTTTTTGTAACAGGTGGATTTCATCCAATTTGGTCACAGCTTAAAGGGTATGTATTTCAAGATGCCATCATAGCTGGCAATGATGGGCTTGGACTTCATTTTTTTAGTGTTATGCAAACAGTCAGAGAAGCAGGGCAGATTCCTTTTGAAGTTTTTGCGCAGCGCATTAGTGGACACGTAATCACGTTTATGGTATCCGTTCTTGGGTTTTTATATTTGGTCTATAAGCACAAAGTCATGCTCTTTAGTCTCCCTTTGATTGGGCTTGGGTTTTTGGCAAGTGTGGGCGGTTTGCGTTTTACCATCTATGCTGTCCCTGTTTTAGCCCTTGGCGGTGCATTTTTCATCACAGAACTTACGAGATTTATCACAAATAAACAGAGTGTAAAATATTTTGCCTACATCATGTTAACGGTAGCGATTTTATATCCAAACTACAAGCATATTGAGGAGTATAAAGTTCCAACTGTTTTTAATGCAGAAGAGGTGAAAATTTTGGATAATTTGTCCAAAATAGCAAGCAGAGAAGATTATGTTGTTGCTTGGTGGGATTATGGCTATCCTATAAGATATTATGCCGATGTTAAGACACTTATTGATGGTGGAAAACATGAGGGAAGTGTCAATTTTGCGGTGAGTTTTATGCTCACAAATCCCCAAGATGTCGCAGCGAAAATGGCACGCCTTGATGTTGAGTTTACCGAAAAAGCTTTTGAGATTCAAAAAGCAAATGAGGAGCGCAATGAATCTGAAAAAATTCCCCTCTCACTTAATATAGAAGAGATGACAAAAAAGTACGGCTTTAGCGATGCAAATGATTTTTTGCTCTCTTTGCAAACAGATACGCTTGAGATGCCCAAAAAAACGAGAGATATTTATTTTTATCTCCCTTTTAGAATGCTAGAGATTTATCCAACTGTGACCATGTTTTCAAACTTAAATCTCATGAATGGAGAAAAAGGGACACCTCCTTTTTATTTGGTAAGTAGAAATTTTCAAGAATCTCAGGAAAATATCTATTTAGGAAGTGATATCGCTTTTAATAAAGTGGACAAAACACTTACCATTGGGGCGCAAAAAATAGCGGTGCGAAGGTTTGTGCTAACGTATTATGACAACATGATGCAACTTCAAAAAAATGTTCACACCCTCAACGTTACAGCACCACTAAGTGTGATTTACCTCTCAGCATATCAAACTTTTTTGGTTGTAGATGAACAAACATACAACTCTTTATACGTTCAGATGATGGTTTTAGAAGAGTGTGAGACGTCACTTTTTGAGAAGGTTGTGATGAGCCCGCATGCCAAAGTTTACAAGCTAAAGATTTAGCTTGGCATGGGGAAGCACTCTTTAATTATTTTGCTTTACAAGCACTTGCAGTTAAATTAGCTTTATTTTTTTCAATAAACTTTGGACCAATCCCTTTTACTTTTGTTAAAGCATTGACATTTTCAAAACAGCGTGTCGCTCTATATGCCAAGGTAGCATCCACCTTTTTATCACCCAAACCATTTAAAGCAAGCAAATCTTTTTTATTAGCCGTATTGATATCAACAGCACCAAACAATAAACTAGAACATAACATAACTAATGCGAATAACTTCATAAAAAACACCTTTTAATAAATTTGAATATATTATAGTGCAGGAAAAGAGAAATCAGATTCAAATCTTAAAATAGCACTTGCAAAAATAAAAAAAAGGGTGAATAAGTTACAATAATGCTAAAATATAATTATGATGTACCTTGTTTTATTTTTATTTTCATTCATTTTGACATACGCTATAAAAAATTTTGCCATCAAAAAGTCACTTGTAGCAAAAGTGACGCAAAGAAGTTCCCATAGCGTTGCCACGCCTCATGGAGGGGGAGTTGCCATAGCACTCACTTGGTTTGCAGGCATCTCTTTTTTGTTTTACGAGGGGGATATCTCAAGTGATTTATATGGTGCTTTTATGGTTGGTGTAGGGGTGGCACTTGTAGGATATGTGGATGATTTGTTTGAGATAAGTCCAACGTTAAGACTTTTGGTGCAAGCTTTTATGGCAGTTTGTGGTCTGTATTTCTTAGGCGGACTGCATGAGATTGATTTGTTCTTTTTGAGCATAACCAACCAATTGATAACCAATACAGTTGCTTTTTTTATCATCCTTTGGTTTATAAATATCTATAATTTTTTAGACGGTATAGATGGGTATGCAGGGAGTGAAGCAGTTTTTCTTGGGCTTAGCGGATTTTTGATTTTTAAAGAGAGCTATTTTTTAGTTCTCGTAGTAGCAGTTTTAGGTTTTTTACTTTGGAACTGGCACAAGGCCAAAATATTTATGGGAGATGTTGGCAGCACTTGGCTTGGCTATAATGTCGCAATATTTACACTTTACTCTGCAAATCATGAAGCAGCTGGCTTGTGGATTTGGATCATACTTTTTGCAACATTTTGGGTAGATGCTACCTTGACACTTTTTAGAAGATACAAAAAGGGTGAAAATATTTTTAGAGCACACAAAAAACATGCATATCAAAGACTTACACAAAGTGGATGGGGACATGAGAAGGTTGTCCTCTTTTCTCTTGGAGTCAATGGTGTCTTGTTGGCTTTGGTCTATTTTTTAAGTAATATATTTGTGGCATTTTTTTTAGCAATTGTTATACTTTATGGTGTGAATAGATTTGTTGATAGTAAGAAAAAATTTGAGTAGTTCATGGATAAATATGGGTATCGATAAAAGAATACTAAACCTTTTAGTCATCATAGTTCTCACAACAGCTACTTTTTGGTGGACATTTTTTATCTTTCACATGCCATTTGAGTTTATGGTTGTGGCAAGTGTCATTGCAATTCGAATGGTTGCGTCGTTTGTGATACTCAAAGATTACTCTCTTTCATGGTCTAAGGCGAGTCAAAAAACGTTTCTTATAAAAAGTTTTGTCTATATTGTGGCATTTTTTGTCTATTTACCTCTTTTTTATGGCAAAGTGAGACTCTCTTTTTTAGCCTCAGAGTTGTTTTTCTATCTTTTTGCTATCAATTTTCTTATGTACTTTTATTATTATGTTGTCCACAAAAGCCATGTGACAAAATCAAAATCAGTTGTTATTTATGGGGCAGGGAGTGCGGGGATAAAACTCCAATCTGAGTTTGCAAACAGTATGTATAAAATACTCTATTTTGTTGATGATGATAAAGCACTTCAAAATCGCTCGATAGATTCTATTCGTGTTGTCTCACAAGAAAATTTAAAAGGATTGGCCGCAGAGAAAAAATTTGACCTTTTAGTTATTGCCTTGCCATCAACATCCAAACGAAGAGTCAAAGAGATTTATAACGAGCTAAACCCCATTTTTAAAGAGATACAGATACTCCCCTCAATAGACAACATTTTACAAGATAAAGACCTCGCGGCACAACTCAAAGAGATAACAGTTGAAGATTTGCTTGCGCGTCATCCGCAAGATTGCGATAAAGTAAAAATCAAACAGTTTATCAAAGATAAAACTATCCTCATTACAGGTGCAGGTGGAAGTATAGGGTCTGAAATTTGCCGTCAATGTGAAAAATTTGGTGCAAAAAAACTGATACTTTTAGATCACAGCGAGTTTAATCTCTACACGATTACAGAGGAATTAAAAACACTTCCAGTTGTTTCTATTATGCAAAATGTTATCAATAAAGATTTTTTAGAGAAGACTTTCAAGCTTCATATGCCCCAAATTGTCATCCATGCAGCAGCCTACAAACATGTTCCTCTTGTAGAAGCCAATATGTATGAAAGCATCTTAAACAATGTAGTAGGGACCAAAAATGTTATAGATTTATCTCTAAAGTATGGTGTGCAAAAGTTTGTGATGATTTCTACTGACAAAGCTGTGCGACCTACAAGTGTTATGGGTGCAACAAAGCGTATTTGCGAACTCTATGCACAAAATGCAAATACTAAAGGGACAGATATTGTTGCTGTAAGGTTTGGAAATGTTCTTGGAAGTAGTGGAAGTGTTATACCAAAGTTTAAGGCACAGATAGAAGCAGGGGATAATGTGACCGTAACACACCCTGAGATTACGCGCTATTTTATGCTGATACCTGAAGCATGTGAGCTTGTTCTTCAAGCTGCAGCTATTGGTACAGGAGGAGAGATATTTATCTTAGATATGGGAGAGCCCATAAAGATAATTGATTTGGCTCAAAAAATGATAGCTTTAAGTGGAAGAGAGAACATCAATATAGAGTTCATAGGTTTGCGTCCTGGAGAGAAACTTTACGAAGAGCTCCTCATGGATGAGAGTGATATAAAAACGGACTATGACTCTATAACAGTTGCAAAACCGACAAAATATGATTTGGCAAAGCTAAACAGGGATATCAATGAGCTTTTAGTATCTTCAAACAAGCTTCAAAAAATCAAAGAGATAGTTCCTGAATTTCATCATCAGACAAATTCGTAACAGAGGTTTTACGCAAGAACATATCCAACGCCCCTGATGGTTTTGATATACTCTTTTTCTCTTGTAGGGTCTATCTTCTCTTTGAGTCTTTTCATGGCAACATTAACAGTTTTTTGATGGATGTTTTGTGTGTCTTTCCAAATATGCTTGAGTAAAAAGTTTCTATCAAGAACTTTCCCTTTGTTTAGTATCATGACTTGCAAAAGAGCAACTTCAAGCTTGGTTAAATTTACTTCCAATGTCTCTATTGTGACCCTATGAAGATTGAAATCCATTGTGATATCTCTGTACTGGATAACCTGCATCATCTCTTTGGATTCTCGGTTGTATCTTTTCAAGACGGCTTTAACACGCAGCAGTAACTCTCCGATATCAAAAGGTTTTGTGATATAGTCATCCGCCCCTTTTAAAAAGCCGTCCTTAATATCTTCAATACTATCTTTGCCAGAGAGAAATATAACAGGAATTTGTATGTTTTTTCTCCTCAGTATCTCGATAAACATACTCCCTTCTATATCGGGAAGCATTCTATCCATGATGATAAGATCTATTTTTTCCTCGGAGAGTGCTTGCCTGACATTTTTAGTATTTAAAAATCCTAATGTTTCATAACCCGCAGAAATAAGGCTATGTTCTAAAAGTTCTAAAATATCAGGATTGTCTTCTACTACAAGCACAAGTTCTTTCATGCGGCTTACTCCAATCTATTTTAATAAAAAATTTTATAAGATTTGTATATCAAAATGGTTACAAAAAACTCATGATGTCTCTTTTGTGAAACTGTTTTGTAACCAAGAATATAAGGTGATTTAAGAAATGTGATTTGTGTTGGCATGTTTTAATCTATCTACATGCCAAAGTGAACTAATATTTGTAAGATAAACCAAGGCTATAAGTTGTTCCAGTTTTAAATTTATTTGTAATGCTAGAGTCTTGCATCCAAACAGTTTCTTCATCAAGTAAATTTCCTATTTTAAATTTAAAATTTAGAGCATCATCAAAATTTTCAATCCATACAAAATCTACCAATTGAGGTGGAATTTCTACATCGTCTGGATATTTGTATTGCTCATCATCAATAGTTTCAATCATACCAACTTTTCTAATTCTTTTGCCCATTTTATTGTATGAGAGTGTAAGAGATCTATCTTTTATTTCATAACTTAGAGAGACGTTGATTACTATTGGTGATAATCCTTGAAGTTCTCGATGATTGTTGCTATATAAATCTGTTTGTTCCTCTGTGAGTGTCACATCAGATTTGGTATAAGAAAAATTACCTGAGAGATAAAAATCTTTTAAAGATCTATCAGCATAATCAAAACTTTTTCTACCATCTAATTCAATTCCATACAAGGTTGCTGAATCAGAGTTATCAAAACTGTAAATAGGAAGAGAACTTGACTGCTTCATAATATCTTCTATTGGCTTGTCAAGGTATTTATAAAATAAGCCAATTTTTATGTTTTCAGTATCAGAAAAATAATGGCTATATTTTAAATCATAGTTTTGAATATCTGTGTTGACTAAGTTTGGATTACCGATAACAGTTGCAACATCATATGGATGGACATAAGAGCCACTTGTAAACTCTCTAAGGTCTGGAATGATGAATGTTTGTGAATAAGCAAAATCAAGATGATTATCTTTATCAAATAAATATTTTACACTCATGCTTGGGTAAAATTTATTGAGTGCAAACTCTTCAGGAACTCTTTGCATTAATCGTCCAGGATTAGCCCTGTCTTCTTTATATTGATATATTGTTTGACTAATATCTACTTGTCTGCCTCCAAAAAGAAGTTCAATATTTTGTGTTGGCTTTAAAAAGATTTCAGCGTAAGTGTTCGTGTCTTTTACTTCAGCATCAAAGTAGTCTGCAGGCTGATAGACTGAATTTATGAGTAATATTCTCTCATCATAGCTGATATCTGGTCGAACATAAAGATCATATATGGAGTCAACATCTTCTAGCAAAAGATTGTTGTAGTCAAAATTTATCTGTGTATTTCTTTTAAGCGCATATCTATTTAAACGCGAAATTCTCTCTTTAAAACTTGAAGAGTAGCCAATATCCAGAAAATCATCTTCACTTAAGAGCTCTAAATTGATTTTATTATTGAGATAATAAGCGCTAAGATCATCAGTCGATTCTAGGTTTGTGCCAAAAGGATAATAATCTTTTATATTAAAAAAATATCTTTCATCTTGATTGTCATAAACATAAGCGTATTCATAATTGTTTGGCTGAAATAAAGTAGCGAGGGCATTTTCATAACCAAATCTAAAATTATTTTCTACGTCGTATATGGCATAATCAAACTGACCACTTATTTGGTCTGTGTCTAATGTTCTCTCTTCCCAGTCTAAATAGTATTTTAGTATGGTGTCATCGTTAGAGCCAAGAATTCCATCTACAATTCTTGTGTTTGATTCAGAGTTATGTGTGTAGAGTTTTGTATATTTGATTTTAAAAATATCCAGATAGTTGTACCCAATATTAAAAATACCAGAACTAATATACTCTTCTATGGATTTTGAAGTTACACCATATTGTGTGGGATTTTGTTTGAGTTGTTTTGAAGCAAGATCAAAATCGTACTTAGAATATGTTTCTTGAGTGTATTTATGTTCTTGTCCATACTCATAGTTTCCAAAAAAACTTAATTTATGATCATCCATAATTTCATAGTTTATCGCACCTTCTAAACCAATTTTTCCACCATAAGGAAGCTTTTTTTCTGTGGCGGTATAACTTCTATTAGCAAAAATTTGCGTAAATTTTGCAAGCTCATCTTTTGTGTAATAGTCTGTCGTAAAACCTTTAATTCTCTCCCCTAAAGTTACTCCAGTAGCATCTATAATAGAGCTATCAATAACTCTATATCCATTGTCGTAACCTGTCCAATCATTTTCACTTCCTTGATATGTTGAGACATTTTTTCCTGTATTAGAGTTTCCTTTAAGTTCCGCAGAAAATTTTACATAGTCATCTTTGGAGTTCTCTTTTGTTCTAATATCAACATATCCACCTCCAAAGTTGCTAGGTATATCAGGGGTAGAACTTTTTTGCACCTTCATAGATTCAATAACACCTGTTGGGAATATATCAAGTGGAACAACTCTTTTAGTAGGATCAGGAGAAGGAAGTGGCATAGAATTCATTTCAATATTGGAGTATCTATCCCCAAGTCCTCTAACATATATATTTTTGCCACCGATAAGTGTAACCCCTGTTACACGTTTGAGTGCACTTGCAGCATCACTGTCTCCTTTTTTGGACATTTGCTCTGAGCCAATTATATTGGCAATAGCGTTCGTATTTTTTTCTTCTATCATAATACTAGCTATACTCCCCTCAACTTTAGGAGCCAAGACAACGAACTCTTCTAGTTCCAAACTTGCGGGCGTGAGTTCTATTTTTACAGATGTCTCTTTATTGTTGCTAACAAGTATGTTATTTACAGTTTGTGCACTATATTCAGAGTGGACTACCGAGATACTTACATTGATATCAGCGGGTATTTTGATGCTAAATTTACCTTGTGAGTCTGTTCTAGAATCACTTGAAGTCCCTTTGACAAATACTCTTGCATTGGCGATAGGTTCCGACTTGTCTGCAGTCAAAACTGTGCCATGAAGCAATCCTGTGGCACCATCAAGGTAGTTTTTTTGTTTTGCCATTTCACCCATCGGGACATCTATTTTTACATCAGGTGTTACTTGTTCTGACTTAAAAGTAGCGATGACTTGTGTGTCTCGCGCCTCTTTGATTAGAACTGGTTTTTTTAGGTATCCTAGATTTTGTGAGTTTACATCTTTGGCAAACATCTCTATTTGGTGCGTTCCTACTGGAAGCTCTATTTGAGCATAGCCATCTTTGTCAGTTCTATATGTTTTTGATGCATCGATAGTGATTTCAGTACCAAAAAGTGCTTCTCCGTTATAAATAGAAAAAACAGAAAGTGTGCCAGTTTCTACTGCACTCAGCGAAACTGTTAAGAGTATGAAAAATACTGAAATAACCTTGAGAATTTTAGACATTTATATACACTCCATAGCATCATTTTTACATTTTTCTATATTTTTTCTTACAAGAGTTGCTTTAGAAAAAAGTTCACTGTCAGTTATGTACTTGAGTTGTGTCTCAGCGTTGTCATAATCTCCTGACATGTAGTAAGCGTACGCCAATGCGTATCTTGTATTTTCATCCTCTAACAGCTTATAGCGTGTAAGGGCATCTTTCATACCAATAACTTTTCTAAATTCACCTCTCTCAAGATACATCGCAACATTTTGTTTTGTTTGGTCAACTTTGTCATGATTTGTAGAATTTAAATAAATAGCATGGGGAATGCGTTTAGATCTTCTACTCATTTCAATGGCATCTTTGAGATACTGTTTTTCATAGTTTGAGCTCTCTTCAAAGAGTTGTGCTGTGGTATTTTTCATATTTTTTTTGAGATACATGTGACCTAAAAGTATCCCTATTTTAGGCTCTTTTGGAAACTTTAGTTTCGCTTCTTCCAAAAGAACTATCGCTTGAGTTATTTCATTTGCTCCGATAAGCATTTGTGCTAAAGTGATGTACTCCGAAGAAGCGCTTCCTACTTTAGACATGTAAGCTTTTGATGCTTCAATGGCCGCTTGATAGAGTTTCAAATCTGCAAAATAGTAAAATTTTTGCTTTAGTAAGATTGTGTCTTCAGGAAACTTTGCAGAACCCGTAGAGAGTGCTTGAACTGCATTTGAGTAATCTTTAAGTTTCCAATAACACTCTGCTCTAAGTGTGTAAATNNTTTTCCCTTTTTCGCCAGCATTATCAAGTGATTTTACAGTATTTTTATAATCTTTTATTTTGTAATACGCTTCACTCAAGTACAGATGCAGCTGAGTGATTTTTTCATCTCGAAGTGCTTGCACATCATACTTTGGGAGTGATGAGATTTTTTTAGGTTCAGAGTTACCAATTGAAAAGAGATATTTCTCTTTGGTTTGCTTTACTGGAGCTTTAAACTCTTTTGTTTTTGTGGCTTCAATCGCTTTTTTATAGTTTATGATTGCATCTTCGTTGTTGTTGAGTTTTGATGCGACAACACCAGATAAGGTATAGAATTTTGCTGCATCATATGAAGCACTTTTCTTATCAACAAGTTTGAGTTCCTCTTGTGCTACATCGTATCTTGTATCATAAATCATCATGTTTGCCATTGCTAAGTGATCTACCTCAAAATTTTCCTCTTTAGAAAAAGATGAAATAGCAAAAATTGACATGGTCAGTATGATTGATATTGTTTTTTTAAGACTCAACATTAAGTGCCTCACTGTATTGAACTTTAGATCTTGTCATTTTCATCTTCCTAGTTAAATCGTACTTTTTGTTTAGCCCATACTTTTACAGGTTTGCCTTTATATTTCGCAGGACTAAATCGCCAGCTACGAACCCCATTCAAAACAACTGCATCAAAAACTTCAGGAGGTTGTGATTCTAAGATTTTAGCGATTTCAACTGTTCCGTCTTTGGCTATAAGGAGGTTTACTGTTACGTATCCTTTTGCTCCATTTGCACCCTCAGGGTACTCAATAGCGACTCTTGATTCTACTCTTGGCTTGGAGTCTACAGCACCTTCACTCATGACAGCATCTTCAGCGATGTCTTCAAGTAAACTTGTGCTATCGCCCACGATATCTGTGGTTGCAAATTCTGGTATATTCATAGCTACACCATTAAGCATGGCACCTAAATCAGGCATTGGAGCTTTTGGAGTTGCTTGTTTTGGCTTAGGATTTGGCTTAGGTTTTGGCTTCTCTGTAGTTTGTTGTTTTTTTTCTGTTTTTATTTGTCTTAGAGGATTTTTTTCAACTACTTCTCTTTTTTCTACACTTTTATTAAAAGAGATAACTAATACAACCATTAGTAATCCGCCCAAAACCATTGAAAAAAGAGCGAATGGTGCCTTCCCTTTATGGTTATATTTTTCTCTTTGCATAACTTATTGTCCCATCTCTTTTGTGGTTGAAACGGCTACATCTTTAGCACCACTCATTCTGCATTCATCGATTACATCTATAAGACTATTTACAGGTATTTCACCATCTGAAACAACTAAAACAGATTTTTCATCGGAACTTCTGAGAATATCTCTGAGTTTACTTTGAATCGCCCAAACTTTTACACTTTGATTGTCGATGTAAATCTCACCTGTGTTATCTATGTACACACGGATAACTTTTGTAGATGCAGTTGATGCTGAAGCCGCTGAGGGACGATCTAAATCAAGTTTCATATCTTTAACGAATGTTGTTGTAACCATAAAAAAGATTAGCAAGATAAAAACCATATCAATGAGTGGTGATACATCTATATTGTCAACATTTTGACTTTTTTGCTTAAATCTCATGAACTTCCTTTGTACTTATGATATCTGTAATTTGCTCAAATTCTAAGGCAAATCTCTCTTCTTTTCTGTCTAGTATTTTTCCTAATATTAACCCTGGAACTGCAACAACAAGTCCAAGTTCTGTGGTAAAGAGTGCCTTAGAGATTCCACCTGATATACTTGTTCCTTGTGAAAACATAGAGCTCGATTGAAGAGCATCGAAAGTATCTATCATCCCCATGACAGTCCCAAGAAGCCCTATGAGTGGAGCTAAAACAACTATTGTTTTGATAAGTACAGAATACTGTTTTACTGATGCTGCATAAGGAAAAAGGGCATCAGTTATATAGTCTCTTGGTTTTTTGTTTATAGCTCTAGCCTCTTTTGCAACCTCAAGCGCATCTGCAATGGCAAAATCTAACATGCCTTTAAATTCTTTTTCTGAGCCTCTCTCTTCATGTTTTTCGATAAGTCTTCTTACGTTTCCATTTGTACCACGTCTAAGGGCAAAATATCTATAGCCTAATCCATACCAAAGCATTAAATTGAGTACAAAAAGAACCCACATAACACTACCACCGGCATTCATAAAAAATACGAATTGGTCTAAGTAGCCAAGGATTATTGTGCTCATTATGCTCTGTTTTTCTCAAATAAATTGACAATATGAAGAGCACTTTGTTCCATAGAGTCTTTAATATTTTGAGCCCATCCGCTTAATAAATTCCCTAGTAAAAGTAAAGGAATAGCTACTATAAGACCAAACTCTGTAGTTACAAGAGCTTCAGAAATACCACCTGATAATAACTTTGGATCGCTTGTTCCATGTGTCGTAATAACATCAAAAGTAGCAATCATACCCGTAACCGTACCAAGAAGACCAAGAAGTGGACCAACTGCAGCGATGACCAATATAAAACTACCAAATCTGTCAAGAGATGTACTTTCGTTTAGGATACTCTCCATAACAATATCTTCAACGTGGTCTCTGTCTTTATCGATACTTCTAAGTGTTGCTTTTATAACTCTTGCGGTTGAGCCTTCAAAGTTTTTGACAGCTTCTAATGCTTCATGCCCTTTGCCAGATTCTACCTTTTCAATAACGATATTTGTGATTTTGTTTACGTTTGAGCCCGCTCTTGCAAGAAATAATGCTCTTAAAAGGACAAGTAAAACGCCAAGACCGCCAAGCCACAGGATGATATAGCCAATAGTGCCACCCGCTTTAAGTGTGTCATCAAATGTTTTTTCTTTAATATAATCAGCCTCTTTATCCAAGTTTTCATAAACAAAAATATTTAAATTTTTAGTTTGTGTACCAGAGCTGAGTGCTTTTGCATCTTGTTCTGAAGGCATATTCCATAATTTGTATTCCCCATTTCCAGCTGGTGCAAGAGCGCCTGAGCCTTTTGGAGAGAGACCATACGCAGCAATATTTCCAACTTTGATGATTTCACCCTCAGCGATAGCTCCGCTTGGCAAATAGAATTTGCCTGACATTGTTTGTACGCTTGAGAGTGTGTTGTAGACTTTTGCAGCATCAAAAAACGCATTTTTTAAAGTCTCTTCTTGCTTTGTACTATCAGTGTTATTGACAGTAATATTATATTCTTCAAGGGCTAGTTTTGCTTGTGAGATGATATTTTCAAGCAGCTCTTTGTTAGATGTTTTGTCTGAGAATATTTTAGTATTTTCTTCGATTTTTGTCTCTAAGTTTTTTTCTTCTTCTGTTAGTTTGACATACTTGTTTTGTAGAGCATCAACTTGTGATGTTGCTTTTAAAATTTCTGCAGCATTCTCTTTTGTCTCTTTGTTGATTCTACTTTGAAGCTCAGTTTTTTGAGCTTTTAGAAATGTATACTCTTTCTTATAGGCATCTGAGAGTTCATCAGCAACCAAACTTGAAAACGAAAAAACGAGAGCAATAAGCAATAGATGAAATTTTTTCATTATTTAACCTCCGACAGGACTAAAGCATTAGGTAGAGTAAAGAAGCCAGTTCTTATATTTTTTTGTAAGGCATCAAAGAGAATGGTAATGTTTTTTATATCATCAGGATCTGTGATGACTTTATAACTAAAAGTTGTTCCATCTTTTATGACATGTCCAACTTGATTGTCTGGAGTTGAGAAAAACATCATGACTGAACCAATTTTAGCAACTTTAGCTAAGACTTTTTTTCCATCAACAGTGATTTGTTGTTTAAAAAGACCAATCTCTTTCGTGACTCTTATGCAATCATCATAGTTTGCCCAGACAAGCGCAAGTGCTTTTTCTTGACTGATTGCGTTCTCTTTGAGTTGTTCTCTGATTTTGTTGATAGCCTCAATTCGCTCTTCTATTTTAAAAGGAAAACCACTCTTGATATTGTTCTCAAGAGTGCTCATGACCTCCTCAAGAAGAGGTTTTAGATTGGTATTTTCAGAATTTTTAGTGGCAATCTTTGCTTGAATTTCTTGGAGTTGATTTTTTGCAAGTTTAATTGCTGTCTCTTGTCTGTTGATTTGTGCTTCAGTGTCTGCACTTTGCATAGCAAGTGATTTCATTTGATACTTATAAGCTTCTTGATTTTCATCTATCTTTGTGTACAACGATTCAACATCGGCACGAAGGGTCATGATAGATTTTATAATCTCTTCATCGTTTTGCGCCAATGCAGAGGTTGAAAAAAGCGTAGCTGATAATGCTAATGAAAGCAATACTTTTTTATGATTGATAGTCATCGTTTCTCCGTAGGAAATAATTTTGGCTATTCTAGTTGTAGTTTATTACATGAAGGAAACATATTCGGCATGGTTTTTTAAGAGATTTTAAGTGTAAATTGGGATAAGAAGTTTGAAGTAAGAGCGCTTGCGCGTCTTACTTCAGTTGTAGAGAGCGTTACTTATTGAGCATCAAAAATAGCTTTCATTGCAGCATCAGCAGTGCCTGTAGGAAGAGGGTGGCCTTGAGCATCAAGTGTGCTTTTTACGAATTGAGTACCAGCGAAAGATCCGTCTATTGTTACATTCTCAAAAGAGATATTAGCTACATTAGGCGTACCTGTAGTGAGAAATGTACCATAAGCATAAGTATCAGGAAGATTGTTTGTGATTACAACGTTTTTAAAGTGACCACCGATACCATCTTTTTTGAAGTAAATAACACCTTCAGTAGCAGAAGCGTTCATAGTGATACTTAAGTCTTCAAAAGTTGCAGCAGTAGTACCTGACATTTCCATACCAGCATTCGTAGTACCAGATGCAACTATTGTTAAGTTTTTAACAGTTCCAGAGTAACCATCATCAATATCGAAGTTGTCATCAGTACACTCTGAAAGGTTAATATTTGTTAAGTTAACAGTACCACCCCAAAGTTCAATACAGTCATCATCTGACTTATTTACAGTGATATTTTCAACTTTTGTACCAGAACCAACACCAACCATTGAAAGACCATTGATTTCTTTGTCAACTTCCATAGTAATACCAGAGTTTAGAATGTGTACATAAGTAAGAATCCCTGAGTTGTCTGCCATATCTGTAGTCCCAGCAACAAAAGCAGGATTAACTTCGTATGGACCAACTTGCGTGTTACCAGCATTACCGATAATTGTTAAACCACCCCATTGACCAACAGCAGCAGTGCCACCGTTATGAGCTATTTCAGATGTAAAAATAATAGGCTCAGTTGCAGTACCAGCAGCATAAATTTTAGAACCTTTATCGATAATCATAAAACTTGCTAAAGCACCAGTACCGTTTTTACCAATAATAGTAGTACCAGCATCAATTTTTAAGCTTGCATTGTTTTTAACAGCTACTAAGCCATCAATCGTCCAAACTTTATCTTTTGTTAAATATGTGTTTGTAGTGATGTCACCACTAAGTATTGTGCTTGTAGGCGTGCTGTAAACGATTTCTTCATCTTGAACTATAACAGTTCTAACAGCTGTTCCAACATTTCCTGCTGCATCGGTTGCAGACCAAGTATATGTATAAGAACCAAGTGTATTCGTGTCTACAGTTGAAGTGGCTGTTGGAGTTTTTACACCATCAACATCATCGATAGCAGTAGCACCTGCATCTGTGTATGTAGCACCTTGAAGTACTGTAACAGTAGAAGCTCCAACGAGTGTAACTACAGGTTTTGTAGTATCTGCTGTAGTGCCACCACCACCGCTGTCTCCACAACCTGTGAATGTGATCATAGCTGCTACTAAAGCGCTAAGAACGATTTTTTTATTAAATTCCATTGAACTACTCCATTTAAATTTTTGTACGGGACATTGTAAAGCTCTTAAGTTACATGAGTGTTGCTAGTAGGTTACAAAATGGTAACAAAATTTTAGTTCGCATAAATTATGACGCTATTAAGCCCAATATAATAGCTGTTTTTGGATAATCTAGATTGCTTCGCTTTGCTCGCAATGACAGCCAATTCTTCCTCGCAATGACAGCCAATCCTTCTTCGCAATGACAGCCAATCCTTCCTCACAATAACGGTTAGTTGTGTTTCGCAATGATAGTTATTGAAAAGAAGCAATCGTCATTGCGAAGAAGCAGCTGTCATTGCGAGGAAGAATGACGAAGCAATCTAAAAAAGTCTACAATTAAATTTTAAACTATCACATGCCCTACAAACTTGCTCATGTTATCCATAATTTCGCCGCCTTTTCTAAAGCTCATGCCACAGGCTTCATAAGCAAAAAAAACACCTGCTTGGTATTTTGCCCCTTTGGCATCTTTTGGAAACTCTACGTACTCTTGATAAACTTTTTTATAGTTCCCATAAGGTCCATCTTTTTCAAGTAAGACTTTTCCCTCAGAGTCGATGATTTTTGTGTTTGCACCCTCTCTTCCAAAGGCGGTTTTTTCCACCTGTTTTATCCCTTTTAAAGGCTCAAAAGAAGTTTTTAAAAGATAAGGCGAATCGGGGAAAAGGTCACTGAGTATTTTGAGCATCCCTTTGGATTGGAACAAAAGTGTGTATGCGGGATTGAGTACAATGGCTTTTTGGTTGCTTATGATGTTTGTAAGCGTCGTTGCAAGCTCAGGCTCGTCATGCGCTATCTCTTCCCATGGAAAAAGCTTAAACCAGTATTCGTACGTATTGTCATGAGCATCTGCGATACCATCTTCATCAAAGCGAACATTTTGCAGATATTCAAAACTTGTGTTAAACCCTGCATCTGTCGCTATTTGCTGCAAGAGTCTTGTTGTGACTTCTTCTTCTTCATTGGCATCGGTGCTAGAGAAGAGAATTTTCCAGCCGTCATAATTTTCATCAAAAGTATCCACATCATCAAAGAGCGTGATTAGCCTCTTAAAGTTATCGCCAATAGCTTCATAAATATTGTTAAACTGTTTCTCTTCATCCATGTTGTTATGCTTGAGTATTGCCCATTGAAGAAGGGCTGTCTCAAAGAGGCTCGTCGGTGTGTCGGCATTAAATTCTATGAGTTTGATAGCTTTGCCGTCAATCCCTCCAGCTAAATCAAAACGACCATAAACATGCCAGTGGACATCATTTTGCCAACTTTTTTTGATAACGTCCACTAAGTTAAAAGGGATGCCAAGTTCAAAAAAAAGCTCATTTTTTATGACATACTCTGCAGCCTCAACATACATATCGTAGAGTTCATTTGTGGCTTCATAATACGCTTCTGCTTCCTCTTGTAAAATCGTTACAAGTGCGTCACTGACGTATTTTGTCCCATCACTGTCTGTGTGCCATGAGAAACCTAAAGATTCAAGTGTTGCGTCATCCAGCGGAGTGACTTTTTGTAGTGTAACCATGATTAGCTCCCGTAATTGCTTGTGTTTGGGCTTTTGTTTGAAGAGCCGCCAAAAAAACTTTTTTTACCTGAAGAGTTTGCTGCGGCAGAGCGGCTATAGGCACTTTTGTTGGTATTTGAAGCATTTTGAGCAAAGTTTTTGTTGCCCATCAAAGCATTACCTATCATGTTGCCTAAAAGTGAGCCTGCTGCAACTGCCAAAATAGTTCCTGCCAGTCCCATGCCTGCGCTGCCTCCGCCCTCTTGAAGTGTCTCAGAGGTTCCATTTTGCACTTTTTCATACTCTTGAGCGGCAAGGGCTTTCATCTCCTCTTCGTTCATAAAGCGCTCGGTCACATTTCCATTTGCATCTTTTTCACGAATGATTGCCCGACTTGGACCCTCTGTAGGCATCTCTTCAACGACTGTGTATTTTCCGTTTGCTTGCTGCTCTATAACCAAATAACGATTTTTTGGCTCCTCTTTTTGGGATTCACATCCGCTTAAAATACTCATCATGATGATTCCTGCACTTCCAAGTGCAACGCCGCCTGCTATTGAAGAGATGTGTTTCATTGTATCAATTCCTTGTTGTCAAATAAGATAATCTTTTTAAGCTCATCGTCATAAAAAGTCGTTTGTGTTTTGTCTTTGTAATAAATAGAGCCTCTATAAGTATATTTTTGCGTTTTTATAGTTACATTTTTTTCCATAAAAAGCCTCTCTCCAAGGGCATGCCCAATCGTTGGTATCAAGGTTGAAGCTGAGAGAAAAAACATCCCGCCAACGAGGATGAGCGAAAGCGCACTATTGGAGATATAAATGATTAAAAAGCCTATAAAAAGGCTCAAAGCAAAAAAAATATAAACATTTTGATGATTTACAAACAAAGCATTGTAGTAAAGATTTATTTCATAAAAGTCAGTATAGTTGAGTTTTAATCCCAAAAATACTAAAAAATCTATAATGAGGGTAAAAAACATACCGCTTAGCAATGCTTGAAAAAACTTACTCATCGTATTTTTCTCCTTTTTACATTATTGATTTTAAGAAGGCTTGAAGCTCTGTTTTCCTGCAAACCATATTTGTCTTCTATGATTATATCAGCTTTTTTACTACAGAAATCTCTCTTAAAATGTTTATGTTCTTCATTGGCAGAGGTTGAAAAGTACCAAGTGTAGTCTCTGAGTATCTGAGAATCAAGAGATGATTTTGCAACACGAAAGGCTCTTTTTTTAATGATGAAAGTTGTTTTTTTTGAACGGCGAACGAGATTTTTTCTCTTTGTTGGGACTCTGTATTCATGGCTTAAGAGGCTTTTAAAATCGTTATAAACTTTGATAAAAGGTTTGGCTGTTTTGCGAGATTTTATCTCATAAAGCCGTTGCATCTCTTGGGAGAGAAAACCGACAGTAGTGTCGGTTTGAGCAAGTAAAACAGGCATGACTTTAAGCTAAAAAATCTTGTAGAGCCTGCACATCTGACCATGACTCATTTTTCATCTCATCAAGCGCCAAGATAAGAGCTCTTGCAGCGCTGAGAGTTGTAAAATAGGGGATGTTTTTTCTCAATACCTCTTGGCGAATGACAACTGCATCTTTTTTGGAAGTGTTGTTATCTGAGGTGTTGATTGCCATATGGATTTCATCATTTTTCATGCTATCTTCTATGTTTGGACGACCTTCAGAAATCTTGAGAACTTTCTCACAAGGAATCCCTGCTTTTTCCACAGCGATTTGTGTCCCTTTTGTTGCAACAAGCTTAAAGCCATGTTTATGTAAGCCTTTTGCTATCTCTGGGGCATGTTGCTTGTCTGTGTCGACAAAAGATAAGAAACACGTTCCACCTGTTGGGATTTTGTTCCCTGCTGAGAGTTGTGCTTTGGCAAAAGAGATACCAAAATTGGAACTGATACCCATGACTTCACCAGTCGATTTCATCTCAGGGCCTAAAACTAAATCAGCGCCGTAGAGTTTATGGAAAGGAAATACTGCCTCTTTGACTGAAACATGATTTTTAAGAAGCGGCTTTAAAAGCCCATTTTCTTGTGTTACGATATTGTAATGGTCGTAATATTGTAGAGCACTTTTTAGGGTCTCACCTACCATGACTCTTGTTGCGACTTTTGCCAAAGGCATGCCTGTTGCTTTTGAGACAAACGGCACTGTTCTTGAAGCTCGAGGATTTACTTCGATAAGATAGATTTCATTGTGAAAAATAGCGTACTGAACATTCATAAGACCAACAACGCCAAGTCCGAGTGCAATGGTTTTGGTTTGTTGTTCTACATTTGCAATCATCTCTTTAGAGAGGTTCACGGGAGGAAGTGAACAAGCACTATCTCCAGAGTGGATTCCCGCCTCTTCTATATGCTGCATGACAGAACCGATGTAGACATCCACGCCATCACAAATTGCATCCACATCAAGCTCTATGGCTTGGTCCAAAAATTTGTCAATCAAAACAGGAGCTTCGTTTGAGACAGAGATGGCAAGTGTCATATACTGTGCCAATTCTTCTTGTGAGTAGACGATTTTCATTCCACGGCCGCCAAGGACAAAAGAGGGACGAACAAGCACTGGAAAACCTAATTTTTGGGCGATTGCAGGGGCTTCCTCTTTTTTGCGTGCTAAACCATTTGGAGGCTGTTTGAGCCCATGCTCATTGACGAAATTTGAAAACTGCTCTCTATCTTCTGCGAGGTCTATAACTGCCGAGGGAGTTCCAGCGATTTTAGCCCCTATATTTGTGAGTGCGTTTGCAAGTTTAAGGGGAGTTTGTCCGCCAAAGTGAACGATGATACCATCGGGCTGCTCGTTTTCTATTACCTCTCTGACATGTTCAAAGTCAATAGGCTCAAAATAAAGGACATCAGAAGTGTCATAATCAGTCGAAACTGTCTCGGGATTACAGTTATACATGATGCACTCAATATCCATCTCTTTGAGTGCAAATGCGGCATGAACACAGCAGTAGTCAAACTCTATCCCTTGCCCGATTCTGTTTGGTCCACCACCTAAAATAAGAACTTTTTTCTTGTCACTTACACGATTTTTTACATTTGGTAATTTTGTAATGTTTGTTGTAGAGTAAAGGTAGGGAGTCAAGGCTTCAAACTCAGCTGAACAGGTATCAACTTCGTTGTATTCTAAGTGTACTCCTAGAGACTTTCTTGCAGCATACACTTCATTTTCAGTGACTTTTTGGTTGACGTTTCTCTTGATGAGTTGCGCAATTCTTTTATCTGAAAAACCATCTACTTTTATCCTTCTCATGAAGTCTGCATCAAATAAAATTTTATCGTTTATGATACTCTCGGTTTGGATTAACTCTTCGATTTGGTACAAAAACCAAGGGTCTATTTGGCATGTGTTAAACATCTCTTGCACACTCATGCCGCGACGAAAACCTTCAGCTACGTATAAGATTCTGTCTGCATTTGGACGGCGAATCTCATGTTTTACAAATTCAGTCTCTGCATCTAGTGGCTCAAAACCGCAAAGTCCTGTCTCTAGCGAGCAAAGTGCTTTTTGGATAGACTCTTTGAAAGTGCGTCCTATCGCCATAACCTCACCAACAGACTTCATGCTTGTGCTGAGAGTATTTTCAGCTTCAGGGAATTTTTCAAAGGTAAAGCGGGGTATTTTTGTGACAATGTAATCGATAACAGGCTCAAAAGAAGCAGGCGTTCCTGTGATGTCATTGGTAATTTCATCCAGGGTGAAACCAACAGCTAAGAGGGTTGCAACTTTGGCAATAGGGTAGCCAGTTGCTTTACTTGCAAGGGCAGATGAGCGTGAAACACGAGGATTCATCTCGATGACAATCATACGACCGCTTTTTGGATCAATAGAAAACTGAACATTTGAACCGCCCGTATCAACGCCGATTTCTCTTAGAATTGCAAAAGAAGCATTTCGCATTCTTTGGTACTCTTTGTCTGTTAAAGTAAGCGCAGGAGCGATAGTAATACTGTCGCCCGTATGGACACCCATCGGGTCTAGGTTCTCAATGGCACAGACGATGATGCAGTTGTCCGCTTTATCACGGATAACTTCCATTTCATACTCTTTCCAGCCTAAAAGTGACTCTTCGATGAGGATTTCACTCACAGGAGATTCGTCCAAACCACGAGCGGCTAGTTTTTTGAACTCATCCATGTTGTAGGCAACACCACTTCCGCCACCAGCGAGGGTAAATGAAGCTCGGATGATGAGTGGAAAACCTATCTCAGTTGCTGCTGCAAGTGCCTCATCCAAGTTATAAGCGTATTTTGAAAAAGGCAAGTCCATTCCGATTTTGATCATGGCATCTTTAAATGCCAAGCGGTCTTCCCCTTTGTAAATCGCCTCAGGTGACGCGCCTAAAAACTCAATCCCTTCAAGCATCCCTTTTTTGTACATGCTTGTCGCCACATTAAGCGCAGTTTGCCCACCCATAGTTGGAAGTATGGCATCTACTTTTTCTTTTTTGATGATTTTTGCAATAACATCTTCTTTGATAGGTTCTATATAAGTTCTATCGGCAAATTCTGGATCGGTCATGATGGTTGCAGGATTAGAGTTTATAAGAACGACGCGGTAACCTAACTCTTTGAGCGTTTTAACAGCTTGCGTGCCAGAGTAATCAAACTCACATGCTTGACCAATAATAATTGGACCTGATCCTATAAGTAAAATCGTCTTAATGTCGGTGCGTTTTGGCATTGTGAACCTTTAAAAAATATGCATAAAAAAATCTGCCAATTATAGGGGAAAAGCACTTAAAATTTGATGAGTATTAAGAATAAATGTCTCTGTTTTAGTACTCAAAAGTGTAAAGAAGTGAAGCGAGTCCTGAGGTGATGTATCCATCCTTGACAAGAGGAGAGTTGGATGCTTCTTGTGGAAGTTTATCGACTCTTATATTAAAAAAAGCAGAGAGTTTATCTGTCAATGGGTAGCTGATATAGGTTTGAGCTCCGACTTGTAAACCATTATGTCCACTGTATTGTGGTCGAAAAGAGGTCGCTTCATTTGCTTTTACTCCATAATAGTAGTCGATGAAATCGTGTGACTCATAGATGAAAATAGCACTCGGATAAAAAGAGACAGAGCCAAGGTGGAACATATAACCAATTTCTGATTTGAGTATCCAAGCGTCATGCCTGTCTAAAATATCACTGAGTATCATGATTTCAAAAGAGAGTTTATCTGCTTGCATACTGAGTGCCACACCACCCTCAAGAGAGCTTTTTTTATCTTCCATCCCTGTTAATGCTTGGGAGTCAGAGGCTTTATAACTGTAAGGTCTAGGCTGTGCTGTTAGGGAAAATCCCCATGCAAAGTCATCATTTTTTTCACCTAGAAAATAGACTCCAAACCGTGTCCACCGAACATATGCAATACCGTTGTCAAAAAAAATAACAGGAGAAGGGACAAAAATGGGCGCAACACCATGATAGGGCTGAGTTTGGATATAAGGACCTAGCCCTAGGGTTACTTTTTGTTTTTCTTCTTGAGCAAATACGCTTGTAAAGAGGAGAAAAAGGAGAATAAAAAAGTTCATCTTATATTTTTTATGATGTGAAAATAGTTTAAATCATGCGCTTCGTAGTAGGGCTCAATGATTGCATTTTGATACCCTTGTGATTTGTTAAGAGAGATGACTTTTCCAACTTTTAACCCTTTGAAAAAGAGCTCATCAAGTCCTGATGTAATTACTTCATCCCCTTTATGTATGGTAAACCACGCAGGGATAAATTTTACAATAAGATATTTCGCATTATTTCCATGGGCAATCCCTGGAGCTTGTGCGTCACCAACATAGACCGAATAGGAGCTTTGCACATCTCTGTTGAGGAGGGCAAGAGGTTTGTTGTTTTGTGGAATTACTATCCCTGCAACCAACTCTTTGTAGGTAAGTCCATAAACTTTTGAAGCATTATACTCAGGTATCTCTAGCCAAACTCTATTGACATCACCAAACTTTGCATAAGAGATAGCACGAACAAGTTGTACATTAGGGAGTGATTTTAAACGTGAATGATTTTCGGTAAATAGGTCATGAATTTCTGATGCTAATTGCCGCATAACTAAATGGTTGTTTTCATATCGAATAAGTTTTTCGTTCAGCTGTGCAATATGTTTTGCTTGAAAAGTATGTTGGTATATTTTGTCTTCTATAAATTCAATTGTATGAAAATAGGTTGATTTGATTTGATTGAGGGCAGAAAGAAAAGGGGCTTGAACAACATGAGAGTAATAAAGAGCACCCAAAAAGAGTGCAATGAAAATAGAGGTAAAACCAAATAATTTTTTACTCATTTTCGAAAAGCTCTTGGAGTAAATCTATCTCTTCAAGGGCACGACCAGTTCCCCGAGCAACCGCTAAAAGAGGCTCATCGGCAACATAGACAGGAATTTTTACGATATTTGAAAGGTATTTGTCAAGCTGGCGAATGAGTGCACCACCACCTGTTAAAATAATGCCGTGGTTTACAATATCTCCTGATAAATCTGGCGGCATTTGCTCAAGTACATCACGGAGTGCTTCGGCTATCTCTTTAAGAGGCTCTTTCATTGCCTCTCTTGCATCTTCACTTGTAAGTTCGACTGAGCTTAAAAGCCCTTCAACTTGGTCTCTTCCATTGACGACCATGGTGAGCTCCTCATCAAGAGGGAGCGCAGTTCCTATGTTGATTTTTATCTCTTCAGCGGTTCTCTCACCGATAAGAAGATTGTACTTTTTCTTTACATAATCAACAATACCTTTATCAAGTTTATCACCAGCTGTGCGAATCGATTTTGAAAGTACAAGTCCTCCAAGCGAGACGACACCTATCTCAGTTGTCCCTCCACCGATATCGACGACTAGATTTCCTTGAGGTTCTCTTATGTCTATCCCTGCTCCAATCGCTGCTGCCATAGGCTCTTCGATGAGAAAAACCTCACGAGCTCCAGCGCTGAGTGCAGACTCTCTGACCGCTTTTCTCTCAACCTGAGTGAGACCATAAGGGACACAAATAATAATGCGTGGGCTGATAAGGGAGCTGCGACCATGCGCTTTTTCTATAAATTTTCTAATCATTTTTTCAGTCATATCAAAGTCAGCTATAACGCCATCTTTCATAGGACGGATAGCTTTGATGTTGCCAGGAGTTTTGCCAACCATCTCTTTTGCTTCTCTTCCAACTGCTAGGACTCTTTGAACCCCAAATCTTTCTGTTTTAACTGCAACAACAGAAGGCTCGTTGATGATGATTCCTCTCCCTTTTGCTATAACAATAGTGTTTGCCGTTCCTAAATCTATAGATAAATCGTTTGAAAAAAGTCCAATTAATTTGTTAAATATCATTTTTATGCCCTATGCTGTTTTTTGTGTTGATTTTTTAATATATACAGGTTTTTGACCATTGTCAATAACTTCTTTCGTGATAAGAACTTCATATCCGCTGTATTGCGGAAGTTCATACATGATGTCTATCATGTTTTCTTCTAAGATTGCACGAAGACCACGCGCTCCTGTTTTGCGTTTGATAGCTTTTTTGGCTATGGCAAGGAGTGCTTCTTCTTCAAAGTTAAGTTCTACTTCATCGATAGAGAAGAGCTTTTTATATTGTTTGATAAGAGAATTTTTCGGCTCTCTTAGGATACGAACCATATCTTCTTCGCTGATTTCACTTAAGGAAGCTATAATTGGAAGTCTTCCAACGAGCTCTGGTATGAGACCAAAATTTATCAAGTCCTCAGGCTCTACCATGTCATATGTCGGTTTTCGCTCATTCTTACTTTTTTTTACATGTCCAAAACCTAGGACATTATCCCCTTGTTTTCTTTTTAAAATCTCTTCAAGACCATCAAAAGCACCGCCACAAATAAAGAGGATGTTTGTCGTGTCTATACTTGTAAATTCTTGATTTGGATGTTTGCGACCACCTTTTGGAGGAATATTGACATGCGAGCCTTCTATGATTTTGAGAAGTGCTTGCTGTACACCTTCGCCTGAAACATCACGAGTAATCGAGCGGTTTTCACTCATGCGAGAAACTTTATCTACTTCATCTATAAAAACAATCCCCTGTTGCGCTCGTTCAATATTGCCATCAGCTGCTTGAAGAAGCTTTGTTAAAATATTTTCAACATCCTCTCCAACATAGCCAGCTTCTGTAAGACTTGTAGCATCAGATATGGCTATGGGAACATTTAAAACTCTTGCAATCGTTTGTGCCATAAGTGTTTTACCACTCCCAGTAGGTCCAATTAAAAGAACATTTGATTTCGCAATTTCTGTATCATCATTGAGAACAGAGCTTGCTTTGAAAATCCTTTTGTAATGGTTATATACAGCAACGCTTAAAAGTTTTCTCGCTCTCTCTTGTCCAATAATATAATCCCCCAAAAAGTCGTTGAGTTCTTTGGGTGTCATAAGTTTATGCACCGCGTTAATGAGTTCTTTACTCTCTTTGGTTTGAGCTTCGTCCCCAAACATAATTTTATATGCGGAGATGACACAGTTTTTACAGATGTAAACACCATTGCCAGCTATGAGTGGGTTTTCATCGCTTTCTCTTGCATCACAAAAGCTGCAGTGTCTATGAATCATAAAATTTTCCTGTTAATTGTTAAGATAGTGTTATACATTTTTTCTCTCGTAAGGAATCCCACGTTTTGTTTTGAGTATGAAGTTGCAAAGATTGTGAATGTGGTGATTTTGAGTATTTTCTAGTAACTCACTTGCTACATCTTTGAGTGGTTGCCCTGATTCGAAAAGTTCGCGATAGGCACCTTTTAACTCGTCTATATCTTCTCTTTTAAGATTGCGTCTAAGCCCTGTGAGATTTAAGCCACGAAGATAGGCACGATTTCCCTCTGCCATACAAAACGGCGGCACATCTTGAGCTAAGGCAGAAGCTCCCGCTATCATCGCATAATCGCCGATATGGACAAACTGATGGATAGGAGTCATGCCGCCGATAACTGCGTAATCTCCCATCTCCACATGACCTGCCAAGGTTGCGGCGTTTGCCAAAATACAGTGGTTTCCGATGATGACGTCATGACCGATATGAACATACCCCATAAAAAGGTTATGTGAACCGATGATAGTCTTTGCTCCGCCCCCTTTTGTTCCAGGGTTAAAGAGGGTGAATTCTCTTATTTTATTGTCATCACCGATGATGAGTTCGACATCCTCGCCTGCAAATTTTAAATCCTGCGGAACAGAACCTATAACGGCATGAGAGTAAATATGATTGTTTTTGCCGATAGTTGTTTTTCCATAAATGGATGTGTTTTGATCTATAATCGTTCCATCCCCAATCGTTGTTTGGGATGAAATAAGACAGTATGGACCAATCTGTACATTTTTGCCGATAATAGCACCATCTTCAATGATGGCTAATGGAGAAATTTTATTCATTTTACTTGTCAACAATCATGGCTTTTAGCTCTGCTTCAGAGACTAAAACATCATCCACATAAGCTTTGCCATCAAGGACCCAAATAGCACCCTTGTTTTT
>DJAA01000072.1:51136-67203 GCA_002428085.1 Sulfurimonas sp. UBA6014
CTTCCTCTTCTGTCATATCATCCATGCTTTTAAATGCCAAAATTCCGCCTGCTTGAGCCATCCCTTCAAGTATCATAACACCAGGGTAAATGGGATGACCAGGAAAGTGGCCTTGAAAAACATTGTCACCGATAGTTACATTCTTAAAACCAATAAGAGATTTATTTTTTTCAATATCAGTAACTCGGTCTAGAAGTAAAAAAGGATAACGGTGAGGTATAATTTTTTGAATTTCTATAACATCCATAATCATGAGCGAACGCCTTAATAAAATAATTTTATGGATTTTATCAAAATAATTATTAGATTATGATTAGTTTTACCTTGTCAGTCTTTGTATTTCAAGTTGTTTTATTTAATTTAGTAATAGTATATATTTGTCTTGATTATTGCATTTTAGACTCAAACGATTCAATTTAGTAATCTGTACGAAATATTTGCTAAGTACTATTTTCAAAAATTTAGGGAAATACTGTATGAAAATAATACTCTCACTTATGCTTTCGCTTCTTGTATTGTCAAGCGGATTTTACCTTTATACACAGAGAGTTCTCCCTGCAGATAAAGAGCCTCAAAATCAAAGTACACAAATCACGTATCATCAAATAGTGTGTCCAAATGGAACAAGTGATGCAGGTTATACTATAAAAAGTAAGCCGGTTTGTGAGATTTCTAACATAATAACGAATGATTTACATCTTACTAATGACCGTTATTGGAAGATTAAAGGGGAGGTGCAAATAGGTGGAGATAATAATTTTCGAACAAATTTGTTTATTGATCCCGGTACCGTACTTTTTGGAAGTGATGGTGGCGACTTTATGGTCATAAACCGCGGTTCTAAAATTATTGCAAAAGGAGAAGCATCTCGAGTAATTACTTTTACCTCCGAGAGCGATGTTAAAGAACTCAAAGCGAGTCCTGGAGATTGGGGAGGTTTAGTAATAGCAGGGAATGCCCCTATAAATACGGGAAATTTTGATGAAGAGTTCGAATTCTCAAGTAGAAAAACTCGCTTTGGAGGTGATAAGGCAGACGATAATAGCGGTATTTTAAAATATGTTATTATCAAGTATGCAGGCGACCAGGTCTATGCAAACAAAGAGCTTAACGGTTTAAGTTTGGGTGGAGTCGGTAGTGGTACCTTGATTAATTATCTTGAAGTTTATTATGGTAAAGATGATGGAATAGAGGTTTGGGGAGGCACGGTTAATATGAAGCACATTATTTTGATTGGCAATCGTGATGATTCACTCGATACAGATATGGGATATAATGGTTTTATTCAATATCTGTATGCAGAGAAATTTTCTGTTGAAGCAAATCAGGCAGGCTATGGAATTGAGTCGGATAACAACCCTAATAATTATGCAGCAAAACCTGTGACGAATCCAATCTTGCAAAATTTTGAATTTTTAGGATCTATGGGAAGCGAATATGGAATTGTATTGAGACATGGATCAGGATTTACGTTGATAAACGGCATTGTTTCTAATTTTGAAAAGGCACAGATATCTATACAAGATGCTCAAACACTACAAAATGATAAGATACTTTTTAAAAGCATAGCTTTATATGCTTCTGAAGAAAATAAGGACTTGTTTTATGGAAAAAATGAGGTAAGTGAAACAAAGATTCAAGAGATGTTTTTAAGTTCAAAGCATTGTAAAACCAACACCTACACAACAACTCCAACAAGAGTAAAAGTTGATGGGGACAATGGATTTTTCGATGAAGCAAACTTCGTGGGTGCTTATCAAAAAGAGAATGATTGGAGATTTGGTTGGAGTATCGGTTTAGAAAAATATTAGTATGTCAAATTCTTGAACTTATAAGATGATTAGTTTTTCACTCACGTCTTCATAAGTTTTAGCATCAAGTTCTATGGTTAATTTGTCATCAATTATCCGCTCAAGAACAATAATCGGAGTCAAATCGTAGTTTGTGCAGCCATAAGAAGTTCTTATTTTTAACTCACTTTCTATACTTGGCGGATTATAAATGAGTTCGTTCATAGTCTTGTATTTATTTCCACATGCCAAGCTAAATTCATCTAATGTTATAAACTTTATCTCATCACGGCTAAAATAATGAACACTATTTATCTCAAATTCTACCGTGCCTTGCGCTTTTTTTCTTGGAAGTGTTGAGTAAGCTAGGGCGTAAGCTGGAATATTTTCATTTTTGCCTTTTGTCACTTTACAGCTCAATTGGCGATAGTTTAAAAACTTTTGCTTTACTATTTTATAAGCAATATTTTTCTCTTCAAGCTCCATTCGGTGTGTATACATTTCAAGTCTTTCTTCTATGGAAGCTCTCAGTATTTGCCCTGAGATGGGAGAAAACATTTCATCCATTAGCCTCTCTTGTTGCTCGCGTTGCATAGTGAGTCCATAAATACATCCACAATAATCTTGGCGGTAAAGCTGTTCTTCTTTTGTCACACGGCTTTGGTCTTGTGTGCCGCCGTTTGAGCGGTAATCAACGGCTATGAATTCTACGCCGTTTTTTTCATAAAAAGCATCGCCGACGCGCTTGAGTTGCTCTTGCGATTTAAGCGGACTTACAAGCAAGGTTGTCGTGATTTTTTTCTCGCCTAGTTCGAGCGCTTTTTGCGCACTCACTAAAAAACGTTTATCAAAACAAACCTCACACCTCGCACCCTTTTCAGGCTCTTTTTCCAGACCTCTTACAGCCTCCATCCACGCCTCAAAGTCGTACGCGCCCTCAAGCAAAGCAATGCCAAGTTTTTTACAGCTTCTTTGGACATCAAGGTAGCGTAGAGAGTATTCTGAATAGGGGTGAATATTGGGGTCATAAAAAAAACCTGTCAATTTTTCCTCAGGATAATCGTGTTGGAGTTTTTCTAAAAAGAAGTGCGAATCAACGCTGCAGCAAATGTGGACTAAAATATTTTTTCCTTGAGAGTTTGCACAAGCTAAGCGTCTGTTCTTAGCTTGTGTATTTTATTTATTTTTTTTCTAAAATTTCAATAGTGTTGATTTTATCTTGACCTTTGATGCTGTCAAGAACTTTAAAACTCTCTTTGTCGTCTTTTTCAATGCCGCCAAAAACAGTGTGAACACCATCTAAATGTGGCGTGTTTGCAAAGCAGATAAAGAACTGACTTCCACCTGTGTTTGGTCCTGCATGTGCCATAGAGAGCGTTCCTCGAACGTGTTTAGAAGTGTTGAGTTTTGTCTCACACGGTATCGCCCAGTCAGGTCCGCCTGAACCCGTTCCCGTTGGACAGCCGCCTTGCGCCATAAAACCAGGGATAACGCGGTGAAAAGTGAGATCATTATAAAATTTTGTGTTTGCTAAGTGTGCAAAGTTTGCAACGGTATTTGGAGTCTCATCACCAAAGAGTTTTATCCAGATAACGCCCTTGGGAGTTGTGATTTTAGCCCATTGAAATTTCGCTAACTCTTCTTTGCTTATGTCATACGTTTTTAATTGTTTTCTACCAAACATTTGAATCCTTTTATTTTAATCCCAAAATTATAGTTAAATTTTTTAAATTATATGATGTTATCCACCCCCTGAAGCTAGGGAAAACTTTGTTTATCAAGAATTACAGGGTGTTGCGTGCTCTTTGTGTAGAAAGTAGATAAGGTCATATAATATTGTTATAATACTCCTCAGCACAGAATTATTAAAGGCTTGTTTCATAATATGGTAAATTTTTTCTTACAAAAAGCCCATTCTATAACTATCAAAAAAGCTAATATTATCACAACGCTCTTTATCTTGTTGTTTACCATTGTGTTTGCTTATTTGCTTATAAAAGAGAACTATTATGATTATGAGCGCGCTTTAATAAGTCAGCATAAACTCCATAATAGCTCCATGAGCAAAGATGAAAAATACAAAGAAGCGCAAAAAAAACTTAAAACACTTTTGATAAAAAACACCATCGCTATCTCGACACTTGCGTTTATTTTATTTGCAATCATGCTTGGGTTTTATAAAATATTTAATACATTACTCCAAAAAGATATGCAAGTTTTTTTAGATTTTTTCAAAGAAACAGCGCATGAAAAACAGATTTTAAATCAAAATGCCATTTTTTTTGAGGAGTTTAAAATCATGGTCGGGTATGCAAACGAAATGGTTGACACTATTAGTGAGCAAAAAAGAACACTCATGGAGCTCAATCTAAGTCTTGAAGATAAGGTGCGGGAAAAAACTGCAGATTTGGTTCTTATCAACAAAAATCTAGAACAAGAAAAAATCTTTTCCCAAAATCTGCTCAGTGCACAAAAGGAGTTTTTGCGTTACACGGTTCATGAGACAAATACACCGCTGAGTGTCATACTTACAAGCATAGAGTTGTTTGTAATGAAAAACGGTAAAGAGCGACAACTCTCAAAAATAGAAGCTGCAGTTAAAAATATCTTTAGTATTTACGATGATTTAAGTTATCTGGTGAAAAAAGATCAGGTTGAATACCCAAAAAGTGTCATAGATATAGGGGTATTTTTTACCTCCAGACTTGACTTTTTCTCCGAAGTGGCTGAGCTTTCAAAGATTGCTTTTAACCACACTCCTCATGACAAAAGTTTGTATATTTATTTCAACGAAACAAAGTTGCAGCGAGTTATTGACAACACGATAACCAATGCCATAAAATATACCCTTCCAAGTCAAGAGGTTGATGTCAGTTTGACTCAAGAGGGTGCTTTTATCTCTTTGTCTGTTGGGAGTAAATCCAAAGAGATTAAAAATACTGAGAAGATTTTTGAGTCATTTTACAGAGAAGAGAAAAGCCGTGATGGATTTGGAATAGGACTGCGACTTGTAAAAACCATTTGTGATGAAGAGGGTGTTCAAATCTCGCTCCATTCGAGTGATGAGAAAACAATTTTTACATATAAATTTAAAATGATGGGTGAATAATGAAAATTTTATTATTAGAAGATGAAGTTATGCTCAGTGAGTCGATAGAGGAGTACCTTGAGGGAGAAGGGCACAGTGTTGAGACGTTTTTTGATGGGCTTGAGGCATTCAAGAACATTCAAAAAAATGCATACGATTTGCTTATTCTTGATATCAATGTCCCAGGGCTTGACGGGCTGAGTTTTTTAGAGCATATTCACACACTCAAAATCCATACACCGAGCATTTATATCAGTGCTTTGGTTGATATAGAAGAGATTTCGCGCGCGTACAATCTGGGGTGTTTTGATTATTTGAAAAAACCTTTTCATCTCAAAGAGTTGGCATTGCGTCTTGATAGGATTGTTCTCTCAAATGAGGTTCCAAGGGTGCAGTTGCGGCTTTCTAAAAACTACAGTTATGATCAAGAACACAGCGTTTTGTTGTTTAACTCGGTTGCACAAACGCTTACAAAAAGACAGTCGCAAATCATAGATTTACTTGCTAGAAATCGTGGCAGAGTTGTTGATTTTGAGCAGTTTAACACCTATGTTTGGGATGATGTAGCGGTTGATAACGCAACAATTCGCGCTGAAATAAACAGGCTCAAAAAGTTTCTACAAGAAGATGTCATAAACAATGTCAGAGGCATGGGCTACATGATAGAAAAACCTTGAGAGTTGTTACATATTTACACATCTTCTAAAAAATCTTCTTTTTCGTATCCAAATTGTCTCTTTGCTATGTTCATGCTATTTTCCCATTTTACTATTAAGTGTTAAATTTAAATTTGGGGAAATTGAATGAAAAAACATATCGCAATGAGTGTTTTAACGTTTGGGCTGCTAAGTGTGGCCAACGTTACTGCGGCAGAAGATTTAAGTTCTATGTTTAGCCAAGGCAAAGCAAGCGGACAGATTCGTACGTTTTGGGTTGACCGTGAATACCAAGGAAGTGCAGGAAAGACCACGCATAGGGATGCTTGGGCAGCTGGGGGATTTTTGAAGTTTGAGACGGCAGAAGTTGAGGGGCTTAGTTTTGGGACTGCTTTTTATACATCCAATGCCTTAGATATCAGCTCAAAAAGAGATGATTATGAAAATAACGATATGACTCTTTTAGGACCTGACAATGAAGATTACTCTCTTCTGGGTGAATTGTATGGTCAGTATAAAATAGGAAATACTACTTTTAAAGCAGGACGCCAAAAGATAGACACTCCAATGGCTGGAACAGATGACGCGCGTATGGTACCAAACCTTTTTGAGGGCTATTTGCTTATCAACAAGGATTTGCCTGATACAACGCTTATTGCAGGGCATTTGACAAAATTTGCACAGGGGACGTTTGGGCGAGTTTACAATCACACAGAAATAAGTTCTAATGCAGCCAAACTTCTCTCAGTTACCTCTGGATACTCGTATGTAGACAGTCTCAATCAAGCGGGGAGTTTTGTAAACATGGGCGATTATGCAGTAGGTGAAACAACGGCAGGTGTTTCGGTTGTTTCAGCTACCTATGCAGGCATTAAAAACTTAAAAGTTGAACTTTGGGATTATTATGCCCATGATATTTTAAATGCAGTATATGGAGAGATGAACTATTCATGGAATTGTCTCATTACTGATTTTATCAAGCCATCGGCAGGTGTGCAGGTGATTAAAGAAGATGCGGTTGGTGATAAGTATGCGGGAGATATTGAGAGTCTTTATGTTGCAGGAAAAATTAATTTTGCAGTTGAAAATTTTAACCTTACCCTTGCGTACTCTGAAATAGGGAAAAATAACGCTGATGAAGCTGTCACAGGTTTGGCAAATGCCATCCTCACTCCATGGGGTGGAATGCCAGCGTATACACAGGGCATGGTAACGCGTCATATGTTTATAGCAGGGACAAAGGCAAGCAAAGTTGCAGGAAGTTACAACTTTAAAGATAGGGGTGCAAACTTACAAACGAGTCTATACTATACATCTTTTGAGATGGATGAAAACAGTGGCTATGGCATAGAAAGAACTGCAACAGAAGCAGGTTTTGACGCCATTTATAGCCCTGAGATGGTGAAAAATCTTCAACTTCGTGTCCGTGGAAATTTCCCAAGATCATATGCGCAGACAACAGCTGGAGATACTGGCTGGAGTGAATACAGATTTATAGCAAACTATAATTTCTAAATTTAAGGAAAGAATATGAATAAAGAACTTGTTGATAAAATCAAGAACAATCCTGATTATCAAGAATTGGTCTCAAAAAGAAGCAGTTTTTCTCTAAAACTCACCGCGGCGATGTTAGTAGTGTATTTTACTTTCATCTTGACTATAGCCTTTGATCCATCATTTTTGGGGACACCTTTGTCTGCAGATTCGGTGACAAGTATTGGGATTCCTGTAGGGATAGCAGTTATTATTTTTGCATTTGTTTTGACGGGTATTTATACCGTAAGAGCAAACGGTGAATTTGATGATTTGAACAATAAAATTAAAAATTCTATAAAGGAAGACTAAATGAGCATGATGCAAATGAATAGAATATTTTTATTTCTCATCCTTGGAACTTTAGCGGTTTTCGCTTCGGGAGCTATTGAGGGTGAAGTGACAAAACAAGCGCTCAATATGTCGGCTATCGTGATGTTTCTCATTTTCGTGGGAGCAACACTAGGCATTACCTACTGGGCTGCAAAACGGACAAAATCTGCAAAAGATTTTTACACTGCAGGTGGCGGTATAACAGGCTTTCAAAATGGTATGGCTATTGCGGGTGACTACATGTCGGCTGCTTCATTTTTAGGAATTTCAGGTCTTGTTTATATGCAAGGGTACGATGGTCTTATTTACTCTATCGGTTTTTTAGTCGGCTGGCCAATTATCCTTTTTATGATTGCTGAGCCTTTAAGAAACTTGGGTAAATACACTTTTGCCGACGTTGCTTCGTATAGACTTCGCCAAACTCCTATCCGTATTTTGGCGGCATTTGGTTCTATTGCAACAGTTATCCTCTATCTCATCGCTCAAATGGTTGGAGCGGGTAAACTTATCCAACTCCTTTTTGGTCTTGATTATGAAGTAGCTGTAGCATTAGTTGGAGTTCTCATGATACTATATGTAACATTTGGCGGGATGCTCGCTACAACTTGGGTGCAAATCATCAAAGCATTTTTATTGCTCTCAGGGGCTTCATTTATGGCAGTAGCTGTTATGGCACATTATGATTTTAGTTTCGGCGCACTCTTTACTCATGCAACACAACTTAAAGGGGTAGAGATTATGAATCCAGGCGGATTGGTCTCTGACCCAATAAGTGCGATATCTCTTGCTATCGCCTTGATGTTTGGAACGGCTGGTCTTCCACATATTCTTATGAGATTTTTTACAGTAAGTGATGCAAAAGAGGCACGTAAATCTGTTTTTTATGCCACTGGTTTTATCGGGTACTTTTATATTTTAACGTTCATTATCGGTTTTGGTGCGATTGTTATGGTTTTCCAAAATCCTCAGTATTTAGATGTTGCAAAAGATGCGATTGAGGGTGGTTCTCCGATTTTAGGAGGAAGTAATATGGCAGCGATTCACCTCTCACACGCAGTTGGCGGCGACTTCTTCTTAGGCTTTATTTCAGCGGTTGCTTTTGCAACTATTTTAGCGGTGGTTTCAGGTCTTACACTCGCGGGTGCTTCTGCAATCAGCCATGACCTTTACGCTTCAGTGCTTAAACGTGGCAATGTCGATTCTATGAAAGAGATGCAAGTCTCTAAAATAGCGACTGTTATTTTAGGCATCGTTGCCATCATCATGGGTATCATGTTTGAAAAACAAAATATCGCCTTTGTTGTGGGTCTTGCTTTTGCTATCGCTGCATCTGCGAACTTCCCTATTTTATTTCTCTCCATGTATTGGAGAAAACTTACAACTCGCGGTGCTGTATGGGGTGGTTCTTTAGGACTTGCTACGGCAGTTATACTTGTAATAATCGGCCCAACTGTTTGGGTAGATCTTTTAGGAAATGCTGAAGCGATTTTCCCATATAAATATCCAGCACTTTTCTCTGTGACTGCGGCATTTGTTGGTATTTGGTTCTTCTCTATTACGGACACTTCTCATAACGCACAACTAGAGCAAGAAGCGTACGAAGCACAGTATATTAGAAGTCAAACAGGCATCGGCGCTGAGGGTGCATCTGAACATTAGTGAGATTTATAGCATAAAAAAAGGTGAGGCTAAAGCCACACATCCAAGAGCATTTTTTGGATGTACGACTTGGGCCGTACCCTATATGGAGAGAGAGTTTGAGTATCTTAGACCAAAGAAAACTTATTGAATCTATTCACCCTTTTGAGCTCTTGAGTGCAAGTGCACTGGAGAGTCTCATGAAGAAGATTGACATTGCGTACTATCCAAAAGGGACATTGCTTCTTTCAAAAAACCTCCCTTCTATCGCATTTTATATCATCATTAAAGGCTCAGTTGCCGAGTTTATCGATGAGGAACTTCATAACGTTTACAGCTCAGGAGATAGTTTTGATGCGGATGCACTCATTTATGAAAAAACACAGAGCAGATTTATTGTCGATGAAGATTTGATTTGTTACGAGATAAAAAAAGAAGATTTTCTTGATTTGATGCAAAACAAAAAAGTTCAAAGTTACTTTTTGCAAGACTTTGTAACGCGTCACCAGCAACTCAAAGATTACGACACAAGAGGTGAGTTGACACCGTTTTTGATGTCGAGAGTTTCAGATATATTTTTGCATAGTGCGTGCATTGTTCAAAGTGATGAGAGTATATACCGTGCGTTGGTGAAAATGCGAGATGATAAAGCGCATGTGATTTTACTCAAAGTCGCAGAGGAGTATCTTATCGTCACCGATACAGACCTCAGAGAAAAAGTGCTTTTGGGTGGCGTGAGCGTTACAGAGCCTATCAGTGCGATAGCTTCAAGCAAGGTTATCAGCATAGATATAAACGACTTTTTATTTAACGCTCTTTTACTCATGACACATAACTCCATCAAGCGTGTCGTCGTCATGCAAGAGGGTCAAATAAAAGGAGTTTTAGAGCAGCTCGATTTGTTGAGTTACTTTGCAAATCACTCTCATTTAGTCGCTGTTCAAATAGATAAAGCTAAAAATGTAGATGATTTAAAAAATATTCAAAGTGATTTGAAAAACCTTCTCATCGTCTTAAATTCTAATGGTGTTAAGGTTCGCTACATCACAAAACTTGTCTCAACACTCAACATAAAAATATACAAAAAAGTTTTTGATATGTGCGTAGATAAGAACCTCAGAGACAAATGTGCACTGATCGTCATGGGCTCAGAGGGAAGAGAAGAGCAAGCCGTAAAAACCGACCAAGACAACGCACTCATAGTTAAAGACGGAGTTGATGTTGTACTTTTTCATAAGCCCATGATGGAACTTAACAGCTATTTGCTTGAGTTAGGTTTTCCCATTTGCAGTGGCGATGTCATGGTGAGTAATGCTTTTTGGCGAAGAGATGTGAGTGGATACAAATCGCTTATAAGCTCTTGGGTGACGAGTTTAAATGAAGAAAACCTCCAAAACCTAAGTATTTTTTTAGATTCCAAATGTGTTGCGGGAGATGCTCAGTTGCTTGGAGAATTGACGCAATATCTCCATTATAGTTTTCATGCCCGTGATGATGTTTTGGCACATATTGCCAAGGCGGTTTTAAATTTTGAAACACCCTTGTCACTTTTTTCAAGTTTTGTTTTGGAAAAAAGTCATAACAATACACTTGATTTGAAAAAGGGGGGCATCTTTGCTCTTGTTCATGGCGTGCGAACATTGGCGCTGCAGTATGAGATTAAAGAGACAAATACGATAGAGCGAATTAAACAGCTTAACAACAAAGGGATTATTGACAAAAACTTTGCCACAGAGCTGATTGAGAGTTTTGATACCCTCTCTTCTCTTCGTTTAAAAGCGATGCTTGAAGATGCACAAGAGGGGAACTATATTAATCCTAAAAACTTGCAAAAGATTCAGATGGATTTGCTCAAAGACAGTTTTAAAGTCATCAACAAATTTAAAAAATTTATGACTTTTCATTTTCATTTAAATATGGTCAGCTAATGCTTTTTTCTCTTTATAAAAATTATAAAAGAAAAAGAAATCTGGCAAAGCTAAGGGATGAGAGTTTTTTATCTCTTTTTGATGAAGATACAAGTGGAGAATATGTTGTTTTTGATACCGAGACAACGGGTTTAAACCCAAAGGTGGATGAGATACTCTCCATTGGTGCAGTGAAGATAAAAGAGAACAAAATCCTCACTTCGCAAACTTTTGAAGTGTATGTAAAAAATTCTAAAGCCATCAGTTCTAAAAGTATCGAAATACATGGCATCCGTCCATGTGATGTACAAAATGGTAAAAGTTCCGATGAAGCAATCCGTGAGTTTTTACACTTTATAGGAAGCAGAACACTTGTGGGATATTATTTGGAATTTGACGTAAATATGATAAATAAATACATCCAGCCTATGTTGGGGATTGAGTTGCCAAATACGATGATAGAGGTCTCAGAGCTTTATTATGATGCGCAAATTCCAATGATTCCCCAAGGGCACATTGATTTGCGTTTTGAGACGATGCTCAAAAAATACAATATCCCAAATATGGGTGCCCATAATGCGGTCAATGATGCTGTCATGACGGCGATGATTTTTTTAAAACTCAAGGGGAAAAGTAGTGGTGCGAGATGAATAAAATATTGGTTATAGGCGGAGGATACGGCGGACTTAGAGCCATTGAGAGTTTGCAAAACTATGCAGATATCGCAATAGTTTTAGTGGATCAAAATCCGTATCATTACCTTCAAACAGAAGCGTATGGCTATATTGCAGGACAGTTTGATGTTCATGATGTTGCGATAGATTTGCAAAGTTGGTGTGAGGGATTTTTAAATGTCACATTTAAACAAATGAAAATCACCTCTGTGGATTTAGAAGCCAAAATTGTGAGCTCTGAAGATGAGAGTATCGCTTTTGATTATGCCATTTTAGCAGTTGGAGCGAGGACGAATTTCTTTTCATTTATTGAGGGACTCCGAGAAAATAGTTACGGAGTGAAATTTTTAAATCGCGCTTTTAATTTTAGAAAAGAGTTTGAAGAATTACTCTATCACAAACTCAATACCAAAGTGGGTGAAAATCCGCAAAAGTACAATATCGCCATTGGTGGAGCGGGATTAAGCGGTGTTGAAGTGGCGGCTGAGATGGCGTATGTTTTAAATAATTATGCAAAAACGATTGGCGTTCGTGCAAAAGATATAACGATTTATCTCATTGATGCAAGTGCTACTATTTTGCCTGGAACAAGTTCTTTTATCATAAAAAATACACATAAAAGACTTGAAAAATTGGGTGTAAAGATTCTCACAAATGCTTTTATATCCAAGGTAGACGCAAAGAAAATATTTTTTAAAGAGGGTGAAGCGTTGGAGTACTGCTTTATGATTTTTACAGGCGGTATCAAAGCTTCTCCTCTGACTGAAGCTATAAAGTGTGAGAAAAACAGAATCAACCAGCTCATAGTTGACAAAACGCTCAATATCTCAGGGGATAAAAATGTTTTTGCCATTGGCGATTGTGTTGAGATGAGGGATGAGTTAGGAGCAATTTTACCACCGACTGCCCAAATGGCAGAACGAAGTGCGGAGTATGCGGCAAGAGCGATAAAAAGCCGAATAGAGCAAAAAGAGCCAGAGCCTTTTAAAGCAAACATCATGGGGATTTTCGTCGCCCTTGGTGGCAAATATGCTGTTGGAGAAGTTTTTACGTTCATAAAAGTGCAAGGTTATAGTGCGTATCTTTTAAAAAAAGCGATAACTTACGGATATTATAAAGGGCTTAAACTAAGGATAAATACAGGCTTTAAAAATAGGATTGGGAATAAAATATTGAGTGTTTGAGTAGAAAATTCTAAAACCTTTTTTAAAAATAATTTTTATTTTTTATGCAAGCAAAAATTGATTTTTTATCAGATATAATTTTTTAAGCTAGCATAAAAATGATATCAATATATAAGGAAAACAAATGTCAGAAATTGAAAAAAAACCGGTGTTTAAACCAAACAAAGAGTTTGCAAAAACTGCAAGAATTAAAAACATGTGTGAGTTTCATGAGCTTCAAGAGGCTGCAGCTGAGGATTACGAGGGTTTCTGGGGAAAATATGCTGCAGAAAAATTAGATTGGATAGAGCCCTTCACAAATGTTTTAGATGAGAGCAATTTTCCTTTTATAAAATGGTTTGAGGGCGGAAAACTTAATGTTGCGGCACAATGTATCGACCGCCATTTAAGTGTACGCAAAAACAAGGCCGCCATCATTTTTGAGGGTGACAGAGGGGACGTTCAAATTATTACTTATTTAGAGTTGTACCACAATGTAAATAAGTTTGCCAATCTTTTGAAAGAAGATTTCGGTGTACAAAAAGGCGACCGTGTAGTTATTTATATGCCAATGATTCCAGAAGCTGCCTATGCCATGCTGGCATGTGCGAGAATCGGGGCAATTCACTCTATCGTATTTGGCGGTTTTTCTGCTGAAGCACTCAAAGACCGTATAGAAGATGCACAGGCAAAGGTCGTCATAACTGCAGACGGAGCGTATAGAAAAACGAAGCCGTATATGTTAAAGCCGGTTGTAGATGATGCTCTTAGTGGTGAAACTCCTGTAAAAAAAGTCTTAGTAGTTGAGAGAAATAACGAAGATGTTACTTGGAAAGCAGGGCGAGATTATTCGTATAATGAGCTTATTAAATCAAAATCGGGCAAATGCGAAGCAGAGGTTATGGATGCAGAAGACCCGCTTTTCCTCCTTTATACTTCAGGTTCAACAGGCAAGCCAAAAGGGGTACAACACAACTGCGCTGGCTACATTTTATGGGCACAAATGACGATGGAATGGGTGTTTGATGTTAAAGAAAACGACACATACTGGTGTACTGCCGATGTCGGCTGGATTACGGGGCATACCTACATCGTTTACGGTCCGCTCGCACAGGGTGCGACAACTGTTATGTTTGAGGGCGTTATCACGCATCCCGATGCAGGTCGTCCTTGGAAAATGGTGGAAGAGCATAGAATCAACCAGTTTTATACAGCACCAACTGCTATTCGTGTTTTACATAAAATGGGTGAAGACGAACCTAAAAAATATGACCTCTCAAGCTTAAAAGTTCTTGGAACGGTCGGTGAGCCTATAGATCCGCCGGCTTGGAAATGGTACTATGAAGAGGTAGGAAAAAGTAAGTGCGCCATCGTCGATACGTACTGGCAAACTGAAACAGGCGGGCATGTTGTCTCTCCTCTTCCGGGGGCAACTCCTATAAAGCCGGCATGTGCCACTTTTCCTCTTCCGGGCATCATGGCTGAGATTTTAGATGCAGATGGTTTGAAAACTGAAGCGGGTGAAACAGGGTTTATGTGTATTACCCGTCCATGGCCTGCCATGATTCGTGGTATTTGGGGTGACCCTGAGCGATACATCAAATCGTATTTTGGCGATGTTAAAAAAGAGGGCAAACCAGTTTACTTTACAGGTGATGGCGCACGTTATGATGAAGACGGGTATATTACCATCACGGGTAGAACTGACGATGTTATCAATGTTTCAGGACATAGAATGGGTACAGCTGAAGTTGAAGCGGCTATCAAAAAACATCCTAATGTTGCTGAAGTTGCCGTTGTCGGCAAACCGCATGAAATCAAAGGTGAGGGCATCTTCGCATACATCCTTCTTAAATCAGACTCAGGTATAGCTGATGAGGTTGAAGAGGTTAAAGCGATTAACAAAGTTATCCAAAGAGAGATAGGAAATATCGCTTTATGTGATGATATGGTCTTCGTCCCAGGACTTCCAAAAACTCGTTCGGGTAAAATCATGCGTCGTATTTTACGCTCTATCGCAAAAGGTGAGACGATTACTCAAGACATCTCAACGCTTGAAGACCCAAGTATTGTTGCTACAATCGCAAGTATTGTACAGTCTTGTAAAATATAATATTTTTTTCTTCTTTTCATCATTCTTGGGGTAAAACTCGAGAGTGATGAAATAAAATTAATAATAGAGAGCCATTATGGAACTTTGTGTCGCCCTTGATTTACCCACCAAAAAAGAAAATTTAGCACTTGTCGAAAAAATAAAACAGTATGATATTTGGCTCAAAGTCGGGCTTCGTACCTACATACGTGACGGCGAAGATTTTTTACGAGAACTCAAAAAAATAAACCCTGATTTTAAAATATTTTTAGACCTCAAGCTCCATGATATTCCAAACACTATGGCAGATGCTGCTGAGTCCATCATGGGGCTTGGAGTTGATATGTTTAACATTCACGCAAGTGCTGGAGTGCGTGCCATGAAGGAAGTTATGCAAAGACTTGAACGCTATGAATCACGTCCGATTGTTTTAGCGGTGACTGCACTGACTTCATTTAGCCAAGAGGAGTTTATGGAGGTGTACGAAAAAGAGATTGCTGCCAAAGCCGACCAGTTCGCAAAAGATGCTTATGAGAGTGGACTTGATGGTGTCGTGTGCTCCGCTTTTGAGAGTGCGTCCATAAAGAGCGTGACTTCTAAGACCTTTATGACATTAACACCAGGAATTCGCCCCTTTGGAGAGGATGCAGGTGATCAAAAAAGAGTTGCCGATATAGCCTTTGCCAAGGCTGCTGCGGTTGATTTCATAGTCGTTGGTCGTCCCATCTACAAGGCCGAAAATCCCGCACAAATCGTAGAACAAATCTTAAAAAATCTCTAAGAGATTTTTAAGCTATCTATTATAAAAAAATAAGTATAATTCCCCTCTTCAATTGGACGAGTGGGTGAGTGGCTGAAACCACATCCCTGCTAAGGATGCGTACGGGCAACTGTACCGAGGGTTCAAATCCCTCCTCGTCCACCACTTGAAGACTCTTTTTAAAAATCATAAAAACTCTTGCTTAATTCAAACTATTTATACATATTTATCAACCTATCAAAACATTTGCATAAACGTCAAAAACCATTTGAGTATTAGCATAGATGCTTACATACCGATGCCATCAAAGCAATTGATACGCTAAAATATTGCAATAGACTAACTCACACTAAAAACGCTATACTTTTACAAAGTTTATGATAAAGGCAATTTTTATGAAAACGATACATTTTCAAGTTGAAGATAATTTGTA
>DJAA01000072.1:67241-67459 GCA_002428085.1 Sulfurimonas sp. UBA6014
AATAAAATCTTGTATAAAAAAGATGATTATCTAAATTCTCAAAACTTCCAAGAAGATAAGGCTTTTTTTCAAAACGCACTGGATGAGATTGACAGCGGTAAAGTGAAATTAGTTCCTTTTAATGATGGATTTGATGAGTTAGATGCTTTTATTGATAATGTGAAATAAATGCAAATTGTAAAAAGTACAAAATTTAACAATCAATTCAAAGAGGTTTT
>DJAA01000072.1:67484-68975 GCA_002428085.1 Sulfurimonas sp. UBA6014
AAAAATGAATTGATACAAAAAATAAATGATTTAGAAAATATGCCCTTTAAATTTCGACAATCAATCTATTTTCAAGATGAGAGCATAAGAGATTTAATTTTCAAAGGCTATACGATTGTTTATCGAGTGGATGAAAGTTTACAGATTATTACAATTATAGGCATTAAAAAATGCCAAGAAGATTTATAATAAACGTACATATTAGTTTGAAACACAAAGTCATTCATTNNGATTAGTTTTAAAATAAAAAAGTTTAATGGAAAAAGTAGTCATGCAAGCATCTGATGTTAGTTCTATTTTGAACAATAAAGAGAAACTTTTAACACAAATATATTTTGATTTGCAGAGATATTTTGTGGATAAATATGGGCACGATACGGTTGTGTTCATGGAAATAGGGACTTTTTTTGAAGTGTATGAGGTAAGTTCTGAAGATGAGCAGATAGGCAAAGCGAAAGAGATAGCCGAACTATTAAATATTCAGCTTACTAAAAAAAATAAAAATATTGAAGAAAATTCACAAAAAAATCCTCTCTTGGCTGGTGTTCCTGCCGTTTCATTTGAGCGGTATTTAAATAAACTTATTCAAGAGCAAAAATATACTATCATTGTTGTAAAACAAAAAGGGACTCCACCCAATATCAGCAGATTTATCTCTCAGATAGTCTCGCCTGGGACAAATTTTGAGCATAGTGTGGATAATGATGATAATTTTATCGTCTCCATCGTCGTTGAAAAACATAGAGAGATTTACCTCGTAGGCTATTCTGCTATAGATGTCACAACTGGAAAAACATGGCTGTATGAGACACATGGAACAAGTGAAGACCCATCATACGCGCTTGATGAGATTTTTCATCTTCTCAATATTTACCGAACTTCTGAAGTTGTTATAACTTTTTTGGAGGGTGTTACAGATCAAAAACATGTGATACAGTATTTGGAATTAGCTGAGCATTACCATTTTAGCCTCAACCATGAGCGACCAAAAATCGACTTTCAAAATGAACTTTTTCGTGGGGTGTATCAGATTTATTCACTCCTCTCACCCATCGAGCACTTAGACCTTGAGCGAAGCCCCATGATAAGTGAGGCGCTCGCTATCTTAATCCATTTTGTGATAGAACATGACATCCATATTGTTCAAAAACTTGACCGCCCACGCATCATAGACAACCGCCGTTTTATGTATCTTGGCAATAATGCGCTCGAGCAAGTTGGCATCCTCTCCAAAGATAAAAAAGAGTTCACCCTCTTAAAGCTCCTTGATAAAAGTGCCACAGCCATAGGAAAACGTCTTCTAAAAGAGAGACTTTTAAACCCTATCATAGACAAACATGAGCTTGAGAGAAGATACTCTCTCATCGAGAGAGTATCTTCTCATGTTCGCTATTTAGATGAGACGATGCGGGGGATTTATGATATTGAGAGACTCTCTCGCCGCCTTGATTTGGGACGGCTTCACCCTTTTGAGATGAACCATATTTATGA
>DJAA01000033.1:0-19027 GCA_002428085.1 Sulfurimonas sp. UBA6014
CGTTCAAGAAATAAAAGTTAAAGTAGTTGAAAAATTAGAAGAAAGCATTGTTGATGAGATAAAAAAAGAAAAGAAAACACATCATCATAGAGAAGAAACCCTTTCTGAGCCCAATTATCTACAACAATTTTTGCCTGATGAAAAAATAAAAGAGATGTTAGTTAAATTTAGAGAGGAAGTTATATCTCAAGATTTTGAAATTAATCGGNNGGGAATCTTAAATTATTTAAAATTAATAGCAGAAAAATATGAGCTAGAAAGCGATGATGTTATTTTTTATATTAGCTAAAATTAACCCTAGATTCTTCACTGTAAAAATACAGGATAGGAGTTGTCTAGGGACTATGGAANNATCTGATATTATGATTGAACAATTTGTTAAGTATAAGCCGATTGATATGGATGAGTTTAGAAATAAAATTCCAAAAAGATATAGAGATGAAAGAATTATTCATATAGAGCAGTTGAGGTATTTAAATGATATTTTTGATATTTTGGAACTTGCGGATGAATAATTTTAAAAATCTAATCTCAAACATAAACGATATACACCATACTTTGCAGATAAAAGTTTTGCAAAGTGTCAGCGTAAATCTAACTATCAGAAATTATCTCATCGGTCATTATGTAGTGGAATATGAACAAAATGGGAACGATAGAGCCAAATATGGTGCAAAAGTTCTTGAGAGTATGGCTGATAATTTGAAACATATCAAAGGAATGTCAACAACAAATCTAAGACTTTTTAGACAGTTTTATAGTATGTACCCTCAAATTCATCAGTCACTGCCTGACCAATTGAAAATAGCTGTGAGAAGAAGAATGCTTGAAGAGTTGAGAAAGTAATGTCATTCATAAACAACCTAGCCTACGAGGCGAGTGCGGGGAGCGGGAAGACTTTTATGCTTGTAGTGCGGTATTTGAGTTTGCTTTTTAAAGGGGCTGAGCCTTCTAAAATTTTGGCGTTGACTTTTACCAACAAGGCGGCGCATGAGATGCAGGAGCGAATTGTTTTGACTCTTGAAGAGCTTGAGAGTCGTGGCGAGTTGGATGAAATAATCCATGTGACAGGCTTTTCAAAAGAGTTTTTGCTTGAGAATCGTAAAAGAATTTTAGATGCATTTTTAAACGCAAATACTAAAATCATGACCATAGATAAGTTCTTTTCTCAGATTTTACGAAAGTTTTCGCTTTATGCTTCTTTGATGCCCGACTTTACGACTATGAGTTCGCAGCATGAGTTGAAGCTTCTCTCTCGGTTTTTAAAAGAGGTGAGTGTGGCAGGGAAAAAAGAGACGCTTATTACGCTCTCATTGCAGTCAAAAAAGAGACTTGGCGATATTTTTGCTCTGCTTGATGAGTTTTACACAAAACAAAAAGAGTTAGCACATATAAAGTTTTCAAGCCAAGAGTATTGGCAGTTTGAACTTGAGGCTATGGATAGTTTGGAGGCGTTGAAAAATCTTGTAGAAAATTGTAAAGATGCTTCCCCAACACTTTTAAAGGCAGTGGTGGCAGAAGATTTTGACACATTGAAAGAAAAGAGCTGGATTTCTCAGGAAACATTGAATTACTGGGTTTTTAAAAAGTGCTATGTTCCTGAGATGGATATTTATCTACACAAAATTCAAGAGGCAATAAAAAACCAAAACCGTGCCAAAGAGCAGAACTTTTTTTATGCTCTTAGCGAACTTGTAGGTATTTATGTAAAAGCTAAAAAAGCACTTTACACCGATGATGGCGAGCTTAGTTTTAACGATGTAACCGTTTTAGTGTATTACCTTTTAAAAGAGCGGGTTGAGAGCGAATTTTTGTATTTTCGGCTTGACGCACAGATAGAACATATGCTGCTTGATGAGTTCCAAGACACAAGCATTTTGCAGTATGAGATTTTAAAACCGCTTATTGAAGAGATAGTTTCAGGTGAGGGAGTTTTTAGCGAGGGAAGTTTTTTCTTTGTCGGCGATGTGAAGCAGTCTATTTACAGGTTTCGTGGCGGAGTGAGCGCTCTTTTTGGTGCGGTGGCAAAAGAGTGTAATACGCAAGTTGAGCCGCTGCTTACAAATTATCGCTCACAAAAAGCGGTGATTGATTTTGTCAATGCGACCTTTCTGCACAAAATACCAAATTACGCGTCCCAAAAAGTACGTCCCGAGGCACAAGGCGGTTATGTCGAGGTGATAGAAAATGACGCTCCTTTGGAGGAGTCTATCATCCAAGTGAAAAGAGTTCTCTCTCATGGCGCAAACATCAATGAAATAGCCATTTTATGTGCTACAAACAGCGACGGCGAAGCACTAAAAGAAGCGCTTGGGGCGGAGGGTATTGAGGTTGTAACGGAGACGACGACAAAACTTATAAACCAAAAAAGCGTCAAAGCGATGTTGGAATATTTGAAGTATTTGTATTTTGCAGAAGAGATTTATAAACACAACTTTTTTGCACTCATAAACCAAGAAGTGCGCGCCATAAAAAAAGTCGATTTTTCGCGCGTAAAACTTTTAGATGTCGTGCAAAAGGCTATAAAAGAGTACGGACTTTTTAGCGGCGATTTTCACCTCATACGATTTTTAAGTGTTGTGGCACAGCAGAGTGATATCGAGGCGCTTTTGTTTGAGTATGAAAGGCTCGATATTTCGGCCGCCGCATCGGATTTAAGTGGTGTGCGAGTGCTCACTGTTCATAAATCAAAAGGTTTGGAGTTCGAGCATGTCATCGTGATGGACAGACTTAAACGTGCACCTGCTGCACGAGATGCAATCATTTACGAATACGACAATATTACGTTGCAAAATGTCTACTTGCGAACGAAAGGTCGAGAGGATTTGGATGATGCGTACGCAAATGCCCTCATGAAAGAAAAAGCACTCGCAAAAGAAGATAATTTAAACGCGCTCTATGTTGCCTTTACCAGAGCCAGAGAAAATTTGTTTGTTATCGTAAAGTCAAAAGATTCGGCATTTGAGCTTTTGGAGTTGGTTTGTGGAAATAGCGGAACACTTGTCGGAAGTGTGGCTTCAGCCTCACCAAAAGTGAAAGGTGCGACTGAAGTCGCACATCCGAAAGAGCTGCATTACAAAAGCCATTACTACGGAACGCAAAGCGATATTTTAGCCCTTGAAGAGACAAAAGAAGAAGATTTAAAAGCTATAAATTTTGGTCTTGCCATGCACTATATGTTGGAGATGTTGGGCGAATTTAAAGTCCAAAACATTCCACATGCCAAGCACTTAATGCTTAACAAATACGGCTTTATTTTAGAAGATGCAGAAATAGAGGAGATTCAAAAGAGGGTCTTGCTGCTTCTTGGTTCTTCTCATTTCATGCGACTCTCTCATGGGGAATGTTACAGAGAAAAAGCGATACGCTATAAAAACAATTTGCGTTACATTGACCTTTTGGTGAAGAGCTCCTCACCCCAAAAAGGGGCACTTTCTCCCCTTGCAAAGGAGACATGGAATGTGATTGACTATAAAAGTTCTATGGCGTATTCGAAGCATCATGAAGCCCAAGTAAAATTTTATGTCAAAGCTATTAAAGAGATTACCGACGATGAGGTTCATGGCTATATTTGCTACTTGCTTGAAGATGGCATCAAAATAGTAGAGGTTTGATATTTTCATGATGGTATCTTTTTTAGAAGGTTTTGTTTTGGGGCTTGGTGCCGCGGTTCCTTTGGGTCCTATCAATATTCTTATCATAAACGAGGCGATAACAAGATATAAAAATGGGGTTGCACTCGGGTTTGGTGCCATGAGTGCGGATGTAACATATCTCATTCTCATCCTTTTTAGCGTCATGACCTATTTAAATCAGCCGATTATTTTGAATTTATTATCTGTTTTTGGCGGATTGTTTTTGGTTTATCTAGCCTACACAATTTTCAAAAAGAGAGATGTAAAGATAGATATTTCCATGCATGAGAGAGAAAAGAGTACTCTTTTGAGATTGTATCTCAAAGGGTTTTTACTGACATTTGTCAATCCTTATACGATTGCTTTTTGGCTCAGTGTCTCCGGTTATGTAGCAGCCAAAGACTTAAATGCCTCTTTTGTGATGCTCGGACTTCTCGGTGCAATCCTTGGGTGGATAACCATGATGCCATACTTTGTACATAAAAATAAGGACAAAATAACTCAAAAAATCTCCTATGCCATATCGCTTATTTCCTCCCTTATTTTATTGGGGTTTGGTATCATGATGTTTATAAATCTTCTTGTATTAATGTCCAAAAACGCCGCATATTAAAATCTTAAATAAACCTAAATTTAAGTAAATTATAAGTTTAACTAGCTATACTTTCGCCACTCAAGCAAGCAGTTTAACTGTATTGTTATATCTCAACATAAAGGTTCAAGAATGAAATTTACAAAAATTGCAACTTCTGAACAAATAGATCAAAAATGGGTTTTGATTGACGCTGAGGGTAAAACATTTGGTCGTATGATCACAGAAGTAGCTACAATACTTCGTGGTAAAAACAAAGTGTGTTACACTCCAAACATTGACTGTGGTGACTTCGTCGTTATCGTAAATGCTTCTAAAGCAAAGTTTAATGGAATTGGCAAGAATGCCAATAAAGAGTATTTTTCTTATTCTGGATATTTTGGAAGCACTAAGAGCACTAAAATGACAGAACTTTTAGAAAAAAATCCTGAAAAACTTTATAAACTCGCTGTTCGCGGTATGCTTCCTAAAACAAAGCTTGGCGCTAAAATGATTAAAAAATTAAAAATTTATGCAAGTGCTGAACATCCTCACACTGCACAACTTGCTAAGTAAGGATTGACATATGGCAAAGAAAATATATGCAACAGGTCGTCGTAAAGCTTCAATAGCAAAAGTATGGTTGACTCCAGGGTCTGGAAATATCACTATCAATGACCTTTCATTAGATGCATGGTTAGGTGGACTTGAGGCGAAAAAACTTCGTGTAAAACAACCTCTTGTGCTCTCTAAGCAAGATACTTCCGTTGATATCGTTGCTACAACTATGGGTGGTGGTTTTGGTGGTCAAGCAGATGCACTTCGTCATGGTATCTCTCGTGCGCTCGTAAAATTTAACCCAGATGTAAAAGCAATCCTCAAACCAGAGGGGATGATGACTCGTGACTCACGTATCGTTGAACGTAAGAAGCCAGGTAAGAAAAAAGCTCGTCGTTCTCGCCAATTCTCTAAGCGTTAATCTTCTTTATATTTGCCGATGCCTTCATGGCATCGGTTCTGCTTATCAAAAATCTTTAAACTTTTTCTTATATAATTGGTGTTGCGCACTCAAACAAACATAAAGGCATTTTAATGAAAAAAATCTTAACTTTTTTAGCAATCATCGCTGTTGCAGCCCTTTGGCTTCCTGTTTTTGGAAATAAACTTGCAGAAGATGAGATTAAAAATAAAGTGGACGTTTTAGTCTCTTATGGAGTTGAAGTCTCAAGTAGTGTAGGGGAGTCAAATTATTTTAGGACAAAAAAGCATTATGAATTTTTCGTTAAAGATAGAGAGAAATTTATAAAATATCTTAGCCAGTTTACAGATGTTGAGCTTCCTGCTTACATCTATACAGCTCTTGATGGCTTACTTATAGGAGTAGATATCTCTTATAGTAATTTCCCCATAAGTGATGGTATTTCTCTTGATGTATATCCGCTCTCTTTATCTGAAAAAGTAGTAACCGACATGACAAAAAGTGATAAAGATTTTTACATTTATGTAAAAAATCTGCTCCAAGATAAAGCTATTTTACTCCATCTGAGTTATGATATTGTCAATAACCACTTTGAGGGCTATATCAAAGATATTAAAGAGGAGCATCTCTTTAAAGACAAGTCCAAAATTGTTTTACAACTCTCAAACGCTTCGTATGAGGGGAGTGGTGTTTTGTTTGCGCCTGAGAGTTTTGCCTCTGAGGTTGAGTACCTGGAGCTCAAAATAATCGACAATAGTGAGGAGTTAAGCATTAAAGTTCAAGAGTTTGTGAGTGACTCAACTTTTACATCGCAAAATACCTATGCTTCAGAAGTAAAATTAAATAATATTGTGTTGGATATCAAAAGCCTAGGGGAGACAACGACTGCAAAGGCAAGTGATTTGTATGTAAGTGTCTCCTCGGATATGCTAGCTGATAAAGGGGAGTTCGTAGTGAAAAGTTCACTCGATACACTTGATGTTAAAGCAAAATCTTCGACATTTCAAGCGAGCGATTTTCATTATGATATCACTTTGAGCAATATCGATAAAATTGCCCTTGAGAAGCTACAAAAATTACTCTCTCAAGCCAAAGTTTCTCCATCGCTTGATTTGGAGGATGCAATTGAGCAAAGTGGTATTGATGTCATCTCAAAAGGGTTTAGGTTATCTTTAACAGAGTTTTCTGTGGGAGAACTCACTCCGCATGATGCTCAAATGATGGAGGGTTTTAGCTTTCAAGCGACAATGGATTTTAAAGAAGACCCTAATGTGGCACTCAAGATGCAAATATCCCCGATATTACTCATCCAAAATATGGATATGGATGCGAAGCTAAAGCTCTCTAAAGATTTTTTTGCGTTTTTAAATCAGCGAGCTTCTACAAATACTTTGATAAATACGTATGCAAAAGAAGAGCGGGATGACTTGGTTTTTAACATAAAGTTTAAGCAAGGAGAGCTCACTATTAATGATAAAAAGCTCTAATAACTAGGGTATAATCGCTCTTAAAAAGAGTGGTTGTTATTTATGCGGATAGTCTTATTTTTACTTTTATCTTTAACTTTATATGCCTCTACACTGCATCTTGCAACTTCGGCAAATCCCTCTAGACTCAACCCTTTGCTTGCGACGGACTCAAGTTCTTCTGAAATAGCAGGGTTTTTATTTAATGGTCTTGTTAAATATGATAAAGATTCCTCCACCATAATTGGTGACCTTGCGAGTGAATTTACTTATGAAAATAACGCAACATTAATCTTCAAACTTAAAAAAAATATTTTATGGCATGATGGTGCAAAATTTACCGCAAAAGATATCCTCTTTACCTATAAAACACTTCTCTCGCCAAAAATCTCATCTCCCTACAGTGCAGATTTTAGATTTGTAAAAAGTGTTGAAGCGTTAGATGATTATACGGTGAAAGTAACCTACAAAAAACCCTATTTTAAGGCTCTTGAGACATGGATGATGGGGATACTTCCAGAGCATATTCTGAAGTCTGATGAGAACCTCATGAACTCCACTTTCAACACAAATCCTATCGGAACAGGTCCTTATCAACTAGAGCGGCTGGAACACTCTAAAAATATTTTACTTCGGGCAAATGAGCACTATTTTGAGGGACGTCCAAAAATTGATAAAATCTCTTTTCATGTTATAGCAGACTCCATGACGCGATTTTTAATGCTCAAATCTCAAGGTTTGGATGTGGGAAGTATTGAACCTATGCAACTTGAGAGACAGCTAAAGAGAGATTTTTTTCAAAAATTTGATGTTCATGAAGAGATCAGCCATTCGTACACCTATTTAGGTTTTAACCTTCGGCTTGAAAAGTTTAAAAATCCAAAAATTAGGAAAGCTTTATCTTTGGCAATTGATAGACAAGAGCTTGTAAAAATTTTATTTTTTAAACATGCAGAGGTTTGCACAGGTCCATTTTTACCAAAATCAAAGGCTTTTAACCCTGATGTCAAAGCACCCACCCAAAATATTGCAGAGGCAAAAAGGCTCTTAAAGGAGGCGGGATATGATGCAAACAATCCTTTTACTTTTGAAATAGCAACCTCTAATACCAGTTCCATGAGACCTTATGCCGCACAGATATTGCAGCATCAGCTTAAAAAAGCGGGAGTCGTTGTAACTTTGCGCGTGATGGAGTGGCAAGCTTTTTTAAATATGGTGGTTTTTCCCAATGCATTTGATACAGTATTGCTTGGCTGGGGCTTATCTGTAACACCTGACCCTTATATGTTTTGGCATACAGATAACGACAAGCAAGGTGGATTTAACCTTATTGGCTATAACAATCCTAAAATAGACAAGATGATAGAAGAGTCGCAAAGTATCATTGATGCAGACAAACTCTCTCTCATGTGGAAGGAGATGTTTCAAATCATTGTGGAGGATAATCCTTATCTGTTTTTGTATATTCCAACTTCTATGACTGCAGTGGATAAAAAGATAAAAAATATCCAGCCAAGCCCTAGCGGCATTTGGCACAACTATATACGATGGGAAAAATTGGAAAAAACGGAGATGCAATGATAATACTTTTTGATTTAGATGGAACGCTTATAGACTCGACTGATGCGATTTTAGAGAGCTTTCATCATACGTTTGATTTTTACAAGGTTGCACATCCAAGTGATGAGGGGATTAAAAAACTGATTGGATATCCACTCGATATTATGTTTATTGATTTTGGAGTTGCCAAAGAGAAAGTTTGGGAATATGTTGCGACATATAAAGAGCATTACCGTAAAATCTCCATACCAAAAACATACCTTATCGCATCTGCAAAAGAGGCTATTATTAAAGCAAGTCAATTTGCAACACTTGGGATTGTAACGACAAAAACGGGTATGTATTCGAGGATGCTGATGGAGCATTTTGGTTTAATGGAATATTTTGAAGTTCTTGTAGGACATGAAGATGTTCAAAATCCAAAACCACACCCTGAGCCAATTTTAAAAGCATTAAAAAACTTAGATGTGCAAGGGAGAGAAGTTTGGATGATTGGCGACACAAAACTTGACATGATTGCTGCGCAAAGCGCAGGTGTTTCATGTATGGGTGTTCTTAGTGGATATGATCCACGAGAAGTTATAGAACTTTATACAAATCATATTTTTCAAAATGTTCTTGAAGCTGTTGTGTATCTTCAAGATAGGAATATATCACACAGGTAAACTTAGTAAAGAAGTTGATATCAACAATTCAAGCTATTTTTAAGAGCAACTTGCCTAGAATACATCAGATTAGGATCGAAATTAGTCACTAAAAATTGAAGGAGAATTTATGCTAGAAATTAGATGGCATAGTCGTGCTGGACAAGGTGCCGTAACAGGTGCTAAAGGTTTGGCGGATGTTATTTCTACAACAGGCAAGCATGTCCAGGCATTCGCATTTTATGGGTCTGCAAAGCGTGGAGCTGCTATGACTGCATACAATCGCGTAGCCGACAAAATGATTATGAATCATGAAAAATATATGGAGCCAGATTTTGTTTTTGTTATAGATCCCGCTTTAGTATATACAAGTGATGTAACTATTAACGCTAAAGCAGATACAAAATATATTATAACTACCCATTTAACAAAGGAAGAGCTTGTAAAGTCTCAACCAAAACTTGAAGGCAAAGAAGTTCATACTGTTGATTGTATTAAAATTGCTCAAGAAACTATTGGTCGCCCAATTCCAAATACACCGATGCTTGGTGCATTTATGAAAATTTCTGGAATGTATGATATTGAGTTTTTTAAAGAGAGTATGGTGAGAATTCTTGGGAAATTACCTCAAAAGATTATCGATGCAAATATGATAGCGATTCAACGCGCATACGACGAAGTAAAATAAGGAACAAATGATGGCAAATACAGGTTGGGACGAATTTGAAATCGGAGCTATGCTTCGTACATTTGAGGGTTCAGTTGACAATATAGCTGGAACGCTCCAAGAAGATAGAAACTATACTCAAAACAGCTCGTTTTCAGCAAATGTTTCTGATTGGAGAATTATAAAACCAGTTTTTAATAAAGATTATTGCATTGATTGTCAATTTTGCTGGATTTATTGTCCAGACATATCGATTATTGCAAGAGATAAAAAAATGGTTGGTGTTGATATGGACCATTGTAAAGGTTGTGGTATTTGTGTTGAGGTTTGTCCTACAAATCCTAAATCGCTTCTAATGTTTGATGAGCATATAGATGAAGAAGTAGCACTTGCGGGATGGCCTACTAAAGAGGGGAAAAAATAATGGCATTCGATAAAATGGAATTAAGAGATATTGAAGTTTGGGATGGGAATTTTGCAGCTGCACAAGCTTTAAGACAGTGTCAGATTGATGTTGTTGCTGCGTACCCGATTACCCCTTCAACTCCAATTGTTGAGGGATATGCAAAGTTCTTAGCAGATGGTTATGTCGAGGGTGAGTTTGTTATGGTTGAGTCTGAGCATGCAGCTATGTCTGGATGTATTGGTGCTTCTGCAGCAGGTGGGCGTGTGGCTACTGCAACATCTTCTCAAGGATACGCTTTGATGGTAGAGACATTATACCAAGCTTCAGGTATGCGTTTGCCTATCATCTTAAATGTTGTAAACCGTGCACTTGCTTCTCCGCTAAATGTAAATGGTGACCATTCTGATATGTATTTAGGTCGTGATAGTGGTTGGATTCAACTCAATGCTTATTGCCCGCAGGATGCGTATGACTTGAACTTTATCGCTTTTAAAGTGGCTGAAAATCATGAAGTAAGACTTCCATGTATGGTGCATCAAGATGGCTTCATGACTTCTCACACTGCGCAGGGTGTTAAAACATTAACAGATGATGCTGCGTATGGTTTTGTCGGTGACTTCAAAGCGATGAATGATATGCTTGATTTTGAACATCCTGTAACACATGGTGTACAAACTGAAGAAGATTGGCATTTTGAACATAAAGCACGCCAACATAGCGACCTTATGACAAAAGTAATGCCAAAGATTCAAGATGCGTTTGATGCTTTTGAAAAACTCAGTGGTCGCAAATATAATATAGTTGAAAAGTATGATATAGATGATGCTGATGTGTGTGTTGTTTGTATGGGAACTTCTGTTGAGACTGCTCGTGAAGTTGCAACTGAAATGAGAGCAAAAGGGATTAAAGCAGGTGTGGTTGGTTTACGTGTTATCCGTCCATTCCCATTCTTTGAAATTCAAGAAGCTCTTAAAGGTGTCAAAGCGATAGCAACTCTTGACCGCTCATCTCCAAATGGCGCTCCAGGAATGCTTTTTAATGAAGTAGCAGGCTGTTTATTTAATTTAGATAAACGCCCATTATTGAGTGGAAAAATTTATGGTCTTGGCGGTCGTGATTTAACAAAGAAACATTTAGTGGATCTTTATACAGAGCTTCAAGCCAATGTTGATGCTGGTAAAGTAACAACGCAATTACAACAGTTTATCGGTGTTCGCGGACCGAAACTATCATTTTTATAAGGAGAAAACTATGAGTGAAATGAAAAATATAAAAAATTTAAAAGAGTTTTCAACATCGGCTGACCGTTTTGAAGGTGCAAATCTTCTTTGTCCTGGTTGTGCGCACTCTATTATTGTTCGTGAAGTTTTAAATGCAACAAATGACGATTTAGTGCTTTCAGCATCAACAGGATGTCTTGAAGTTTGTACGGCGGTTTATCCATATACATCTTGGGATGCTTCTTGGATTCATATCGGTTTTGAAAATGGTTCAACTGCTGTTGCTGGTGCTGAAGCGATGTACAAAGCACTTAAGACAAAAGGTCGTCTCAAACAACCAGATCGTAATCCTAAATTTGTATCTTTTGCAGGGGATGGCGCTTCTTATGATATCGGTTTTCAGTGGATTTCTGGTTGTATGGAACGTGGTCACAACATCATGCATGTTGTTTTAGACAACGAAGTGTATGCAAATACAGGTGGACAACGCTCCTCTTCAACACCAATTGGTTCTAGCACAACAACGGCTCCATCAGGTCGCAAAAGTTACGGCGAGAAGAAAAACAAAAAAGATATGGTCTCTATCATGGCTTCACATCATATCCCATATTCAGCGCAAGTTGCTCCAAATAAATGGAAAGATATGGTAAAGAAAATCCAATATGGTTTTTCAGTTGATGGTCCAGTATTTATCAATGCAGTTTCTCCTTGTACAACTGAGTGGAAATTTGACCCTAAAGATACGATGCTTTTAACAGACCTTGCAACAGATTCATTGGTGTTTCCTCTTTATGAAATCATAGATGGGCATGAGTTAAATATCACGTACAGACCAAAAAATGTTGTGCCAGTTGAAGAGTATTTAGCTGCACAAGGCCGTTTCAAACATCTTTTTAAAGATGAGTATAAATATCTTATCACAGAGTGGCAAGAGAGAGTAGATGCGAAGTGGGCGATGTTGCAACGCCGTGAAGAAGCTCGCGTATAAAAAGTTTCTAGCTTCATTGCATCTTGCGTTCAACTCAGACTCTCAGCGTACGTTTGTACGCAGTCGGTCTGAGTTAAACACAATCTACAGTAAATCTAAAACTTTTTTGGTTAACTTTTTCTCTTTATTGAGTTTTTAGCCTTACTTCAATCATGCAAAAGTTCTTCCCCTTTAAGAAACATAAATCAAAAAAAGATAAAATCCAGTTAATAAAAATCAAGGAATATTATTATGCCATTATTAGATTCATTTACGGTCGACCACACGATTATGCCCGCTCCTGCAGTTCGAAAAGCAAAGAGTATGAAAACTCCGCACGGAGATGATATCACAGTGTTTGATTTAAGATTTGTGAGACCAAATGAGGAGATTCTCTCTCAAGAGGGGATCCATACTTTGGAGCATCTTTTTGCAGGTTTTATGAGAGACCATCTCAACTCAGCAACAACAGAAGTGATAGACCTCTCACCTATGGGTTGTAGGACAGGCTTTTATATGAGTGTTATTGGAAGTCCAAGTGAAGAGAGTGTTGCGAAATCTTGGGAAGAATCCATGAAAGATGTACTCAATGTTAAAAGTCAAAAAGATATCCCAGAGCTCAATATTTACCAATGCGGCACGTACAAAATGCATTCATTAGAAGATGCAAAAAAAATTGCAGAGAGAGTTTTACGTAAAGATATTGATATCATGGACAATGAAGCCCTTGCCCTTGATCTCTCAAAGGTAGACTAAGATGTATATTTTAGTACCCATGGACACAGATGAAGTAGATGAAGCAAAGATTACCAAAGTTTTTGATGCAAAAGTTTGGGCACAGATTGCTATAGAAGAGGGAGAAGTTGTTGAGATTTTGCACCATGAAAGATATGATGGCTTTGAAAATATTTCAGAAGCAGTTGTTTTTATGGATGATGGTGAAAATCCTATGCCATTTATAGAGCTTGGCATGATGACACTTGTTGCGCATATGCAAAAAAGTATTGATGATATTGTTGAAGCCTATTTATTTAGAGAGCTTCACGATATGGCGTATTAGGATATACAATGGATTTGAAACAGTTTTTACAACTTTTTAATCCACTTCCAGGAAATCACTATTTACAGGTTTGTACACATATTGATGAAACAACGCATGCGCTTTATAAGCTTATGGAAAAAGTAGATGGAGAGTTCTCTATTGCTATTTATAAAAGTGAAGTCTCTGATATAGAGACTCAATTTACTCATGCGAAGGTGCAATATATTGCTGATTTTAAACAATCTTTTCGAGCATTGCCAAGAAATCATGACACAGTGATATTGAAAGATATTTTTCACCTTCATGAAAATAAAAAAAGTATCCTAAAAATCGCTTATACAGCCCTTGCTAATACAGCAAATATTATCATCATGGAGAAAAAAGGGATTATGAATATAGAAGCTATCAAAGAGATGCTTGAGACTTTTGAATTTCGTTCTTCTAATGAAGTGGATGTTTTGCCAGACTATGATTTAATTGTGGCTAAAAAAATGCATATGTGGGGAAATGGGTTATAAAGCTAGTGAATCGAAAAGTGTTGTTAAAATAAATGTTTGAGGTAAAACCTTTATTCGTTTTTATACGAATAAAGGTTTTAAGAGAAATTACTGAGCAGGAGTAGCAGGTACTTCTTCAGTAGCTGCAGGTGCAACTTCTTCAGTAGCTGCAGGTGCAACTTCTTCAGTAGCTGCAGGTGCAACTTCTTCAGTTGTAGCAGGTGTAACTGGTGCAGCTTCTTCAACCATAGGTGCAGCTTCTTCAGTTGTAACAGCAGACTCAGTAGCTGGTGCCTCAGCAGTTGTTGCAGAATCACTGCACCCGATAAACATTGCAGCGAGCAATAAAACAGAAACGATTTTAATCATTGTAGAACTCCTTTTTAAATTTATCGGAATTCTACCACTAATTTTGAAAAATTGTACTGTATAAAATTTATACAGTGAAAAACTCCCTAATTTAGGCTTGTAAAATGATTTTGAATTTGCCGACTTTATTGCTGTGTATGTGGTATTATTTAAAAAATGCAAAAATTCATAAAAAATCTATATGAGGAAGCAAATATCATGACTACATTTATGTCATCTTTTAATGAAAAACATCACACCATAACTTTAAGTGAGGATGGTTCGTTTACTGCTTACTCAAAAAAGTATCAAGAACATTATCACTCTACAAAAGATGGCGCTTTGCATGAGTCACTCACAAAACATGTAGAGCCTGCTTTTAAAATGAAGCAACATCAACACGTCATAACTATTTTAGATATTTGTTACGGTTTAGGTTTTAACACTTTGGCAACACTTTACCACTACAAAAACAACAATTCCACTTCAAAACTCTTTATTTACTCTCCAGAGTTAGATGCTTTGCTTGTCAAATCACTTAAAGACTTTACTTATCCTAAAGAGTTTGATGCATTTAAAAATATCATCATAACACTGAGCGAAAAGGGAATATATGATGACGCCTTATACCATATAGAAATCTTTTTGGGAGATGCGAGGGAGTTTGTTAAAACATTTGCCCCTAAGACATTTGATATAGTCTATCATGACCCATTTTCTCCTAAATCAAACCCAATGCTTTGGACAAGCGAATATTTTAACGATGTAAGAAGTGTCATGAAACAAGATGGAATTTTAACTACTTACTCTATCGCCCTTGCGACAAGAATAGCTCTCTTTGAGAATGGATTTCATATCTACATCAATCATGGAGAAGGATATAGAGATGCAACCATAGCTTCTCTTATAGAGCTACCAGAATTGCTAGAAGTTGATGTGCGCCATAAAATGCTTTGTAATCCGCAAGCAAAAGCGCTAAGAGATTTGCAAATATGACTTTATTTAAAAATCGAAACTGTAAAACAAGCGCCTTCTTCTTTGTTTTGCCAAGTGAGAGAACCATTGAGATGTTGCTCGAGAATAACAATAGACATATAAAGACCTAATCCTGTCCCTTGATCAGACTTTGTAGTGAAGTATTGTTTTCCTATTTTGTCTATTATATCCGCTGGTATTCCTCCTGCGTTGTCACATACGGATAGGGTGTACTTTTCGTTTGTCTGCGATGTGCTCAGTGTTATGGTTGGATTATTTATATGCTTCTCTTTAAGAACATCTTTAGCGTTATTTACGAGATTGAGAACCACTTGCAAAAGTTCATTTGCAAATGTTTTTATCTCAAAGTCATCATCGTTGTGAATAATAAGTGTAATATTATTGTTCACAAAGCTCACATGAAGAATTTTCGTAAGTTCGTTCAAAATATGAGAGATGTGTATTTTTAACGTTGTTTTATTGGGTTTGAAGAAGTTTCTAAAATCATCAATAGTGGTTGATAGGTACTGAACATAATGAGCGACAGTTTTTAGATGTTCTTCAAGCACCTTTGTTTTTATCTCCTCTTCAAGCTCTAAAGAGAGTCTGATGTTGCTAGCACTCATACTTATAATAGAGAGCGGCTGTCTCCATTGATGGGCAATCATGGCAATCATTTCTCCCATAGCCGCATGTCTGGATTGGATGATAAGCAAATCTTCTTTTTGAAGAAGTTCCAAACTTTTTTTCGTCACCATCCTTTGGAAAAGCCAAACCAAAAAACTAAGCAACACAATAAGAAAGAACCCGCCAGCTATTGACCATAGCAACCAGTTTGGTATCTGTGTAGGATTTTTTGGTGTTATCCATTTTTTCTCTGCTTCGTAAAGAACGGAAGAGGGATTTTTTTTAAATTTTCTAAGATGAAAATCAACGCTGTTAGCGAGATGATTTTGAGAGGGAGAAAAAGCGAACTTGAGCATACTTGATTCTAAGAGAATATTTGTCTTTACACTCTCTTTGCCAAGTTCATGACTGAGCTCATAAAATCTGTTCGTGACAACGCAGTCAACTTTTTTGTTTGCCAAGAGTCTAAAAGCTTCCGAGAAATCTTGAACTTGCACATAAGAGTGTGGTGTTATATTGTAACTGTTGAGAACTTTTTGCGTGGCACTATATTGGACGCCTTCTCGAAGAACAGCGATTCTTTTTTGTTCTAAATCAAGAATAGAATCAATTTTTACATTTTTGTGTCTATACAAAATCGACCAGCTTGAGAGGACAACTTCTTGAGAAAATACCATGGTTTTTTCTCTCTCAAATGTATAGGCAACATCGGGCAAGATGTCAATTTCTCCTTTTTTAAGCATCTCTAGACATTGCGACCATTGGCAAGAGACAACATGAAGCTTCCATTTCTCTTGGAGGGCAATCTCATTTAAAATATCTATAAAATAACCAGAAGGATTTCCTTGTGTGTCCATAAATATTTTAGGTGCATTTTGATACACACCAACATTGATACTCTTTTGTGCTGCCAAAGAAGAGAAACAAAGAAGAGAGATAAAAATCATGGAGATAACTGCATTCATGTCAAGCGCCATTTATGAGAACAAAATATACTAAAAATAATATATCTAAAAACGCATTAACAATGCCTTGGTCAAATATCACAGTATGAGAAAAATTTATATACTAGTTTTGCTGAGTTACTCATTTTGATGCTATAATTCCTCTTAAATTTTAAGGAGGAACGGAATGCAAGAATATGTATTGAAAAATGATGATTTTTTAGTGTCGCAAACGGATGAGAAAGGCAATATCCTATTTGCTAATGATGATTTTTGCAAAGTAGCTGGATACACTTTGGAAGAGTTAGTCGGTAAACCTCATAATGTGGTGCGTCATCGTGATATGCCACGCGCGGCTTTTAAAGATTTATGGGAAACTGTAAAGAGTGGTAAAGTTTGGACAGGGTATGTAAAAAATGCTACAAAAAATGGTGGCTATTACTGGGTATACGCAACCGTTTATCCAATGTTTGACACAGTTACACAAAGAAAAACATACATGTCATGTAGAAGAAAGCCTTCTAAAGAAGAGATTGCAGATATTACAGTAATCTATAAAACATTAAATTAGGAGCATAGGATGAACACACTGCAAAAAAATATTATTTTGGCAATCGTCTTTGTATTATTGATAGCATCGCTCGTTTTTACGGATTCTACTTTAATTCAAATCATTTTGGCTCTCTTGGCTGCTGGTGTTGCTTTGACACTTCAAAATCTCTCTTTGAGTCTCTCTCCAAGCACGCTCAAACTTGCAGAAGATATCAATAATTTGTTGGATTTTAACAAAAATAAAATCATTGTAGACGAAAAAAAGGCAAGTGAAATTGAGATTCATTTAGGTAAACTTATTAATAAATATTTACTCTCAGTGAGTGAAGATACAAGAGTTGCGGGTGAGATGGTCTTGCTTGCTGATAAAGTCTCAAAAGGACACTATACATGTCGGGTCAGTGCCGATAGTAAAACTCCCTATGTCCATGTTTTAAGAAACAGCATGAATAACATGATAGCTTCATCGGAAAAAAATCTAGACATTGCGATTTCGACACTTCAAAGTTTTTCAAAGGGCTCATTTAAGACAAGAAGTGTAGTGCTTGTTGAAGCAAAAATGGCAGAGCTACTAAATAATATTAACTCTCTTGGGGAGTCTCTTGAGAACATGAAACACCAAACAGAGGATTCAAACAATCAAATCATTGAAACGTCAAAAGCTTTAAATACAACTATTGAAACCATCACAAACACGACTATAGTTGAATTTAAAAACAGTATCAATGCTATTGTTGAGCGAATCTATAAGATTTCAGAAAAAGAAAATGAGATGGTTGGCAATTTACAATCTCTTGTGCAAAATGCAAATGAGACAAAAACGATTTTGCTCACGATTGGCGATATTGCAGAGCAGACGAATCTTTTGGCTTTAAATGCCGCTATTGAAGCAGCACGCGCAGGAGAGCATGGTCGTGGATTTGCAGTGGTTGCGGATGAGGTAAGAAAGCTCGCTGAGCGGACACAAAAAAGTTTATCAGAGACAACAGCGACTACAAATGTACTTATCCAATCGATTTCAGACAGTTCGGACACTTTAACAAGAAATGCTGAAGAAGTAAATGGCATCTCAGATGCAGTAAACGATGTAAGCAGCAAAATGGATGAAATTATCGATACGTTGAAGAATCTTTCAAAATCTTAATATATCCAAAGCACAGCAGACATGCTCTGCTTGCTTTAAATATCAGGTTATATTTAAAAGACCTAGTAAGCTGCTTGAGAGCTAGTTGCGGATAACAGCTAAAAACGCTTCACCAAACTGCTCAAATTTTTTCTCTCCAACGCCGTTAACTTCGAGCATGGAAGCTTTGTCAAAAGGTTTTTCGTTTGCCAAATGTTTGAGGGTTTTATCTCCAAAGATGATATATGCGGGGAGTCCTAGTTTTTTTGCCATCTCGGCTCTTTTTGCACGAAGCGCTTCAAATAAGGTCTCATCATAATCAAAATCTTCTTTTTGTTTGATTTTTTTCTCTTTTTTGGAAGAGACTTCAAGCCTTGAAGATTTTATGCTTACGCTTTGTTGCCCTTTGAGTATTTTAATGGCATCGTCTGTGAGTTTCAAAACACTAAACTCGCCCATATATAAGACCTTTAGCTCCAAAAGACGCTCCAAAACGACGAACCACTCTTTTTTGCCAAGATGCCCTCCTATGTTGTACACAGACAATTTTTCCGCTCCATTTGCCAAAAGTTTTTGCTCTTTAGAACCTCTTAAAATGTCGATGATATAGTTCTTGCCAAAACTTTGCTGCGTTTTATAAATAGCACTTAAAATCATCTGCGACTCTTTTGTGATCTCTTGTTTAGCGACATTTGATTGTTGGCAGTTGTCGCATCTGTCATGACATGCATCTTGCATATCATCAAAGTACTCTGCGAGCTGTTTGTGAAAACAAATTTCGCTTGTTGCAAATTTATAAATACC
>DJAA01000033.1:19056-19692 GCA_002428085.1 Sulfurimonas sp. UBA6014
GAGCATATCGGCTGCATTAAAAAGCAAAAGTGTCTCACTGTCTTCGCCATCACGCCCAGCTCGACCTATCTCTTGGTAGTAATTTTCTTGCGATTTTGGAAGCGAGAGATGGACGACAAAACGGATATCGCTCTTGTCGATTCCCATCCCAAAAGCGATGGTTGCCACCATAATGTCAACATTGTCGTTGACAAAAATCTTGAAGTTGTTTTCTCTTACGCGCTGTGGCAAGCCCGCATGATAAGGGAGTGCTTTATAGCCTTGTAAGTTGAGATAGACGCTTACGTCTTCAGCTTTTTTACGCGAGTCAACGTAGATGATGCCGCTCTCATTTTTGTGGCGGTTTAAAAAACTTTGCAGTTGTGCGTAACCGTTTGTGAGACGTCTCTCAGCAGAGATAAAAATATTTTTACGAAATATTTTGCCCTTTAAAACTCTCGGATTTTGCAGGCGAAGTTCGCGGACAATATCGTCCGTCACATGGTTGGTGGACGTCGCCGTAAAAGCACAAATGGCAGTGTTTGGAAAGTTAGCCTTGAGGTTTCCCAAAGCTCTGTAATCTTCCCTAAACTCGTGTCCCCACTGAGAAATACAGTGTGCTTCATCGACGACAAAAAAGTTTATATCAAGAGTTTT
>DJAA01000051.1:0-167 GCA_002428085.1 Sulfurimonas sp. UBA6014
AATTTAGATTGCTGAAAGCTAACTTGTTGGCTTTCAACCAAATCCACATGCTAAACAAATCAATCCCACAAAGGGACTTCCTCGCTTCACTCAGGGCGCTGCCGAACAAAGATAGTCTAAAATAAAGTGAAGCTTTTCACTTTATTTCAGCCGTCTCATGCCGAACA
>DJAA01000051.1:214-5899 GCA_002428085.1 Sulfurimonas sp. UBA6014
AGACTTCTTTCATAACCTACTTTTAGATTGCTTCACTTCGTTCGCAATGACGGTCATTGCGAGGCAAAAACGAAGCAATCTTTGGTTTGCAAGAAGTCTAGTTTATAAAAATAAAACGATTACAAGTTTTAATCGACTCATGTTATGATACCATTATAGGTATTATTCGTCTCAAGGGTTACATATGAAAGAAGAGATTATAAAGTGGATTTGGCAACATCCAGGGTATCCAAATTTTAAATATGACAAATTCAAACTAACCAAAATTATTAGTCAAATTGATTATAACAGAGGGATAATTGATGGTATTTCAAAACTATTTGTGCTTGATGATATTATAAATATTGAGATTGAAACTCTAACGGATGAAGCTATTCATACTTCTTTAATAGAGGGCGAAGTATTTAAAAGGGAAAGCGTACAATCATCTTTTAGGAAAAAGTTAGATAAAGATTTTGATGGAAGATATGATAAATACTCAACGAGAGCAACTGACAACCTTGTGGAGATTTTGATTGATTCAAATCTAAATAAGGATGCTTTGAATTTAGATAGGCTTCATGGTTGGCATAATTGTCTTTTTGAACATACCGGATATGACAGGTTAAGCAAAATTGATATTGCTAAGTTCAGAGGTCATAGTGATATGGAAGTGGTCTCAGGTGCAATTGGGCATGAAAGAGTTCATTATAAGGCAGTACCTCTTGAAAAACTAGAGGTTGATATGAAAAACTTTTTAAGATATTGCAATGAAAGTGATGAAAATATTTATATAAAAGCGGCTATGGCTCATATTTGGTTTGTGATTATCCACCCTTACGATGATGGAAATGGAAGGATTGCAAGGGCTATTACAGACTACATACTCTCTCAAAATACTTCAAGTACAAAGTTCAAACTTTACTCTATTTCTACCGTGATTAGTAGTGATAGAGCAGGATATTATACTTTTTTAGATAACACTACAAATCTTTTTTTAAACAAAGAGTTTGATGTAACCCCTTGGCTTATGTGGCACTTGAACATTTTAAATCATGCAATGCAACAAGCATTAAAAAATGTTGAGTATCTTATACAAAAAACTAAGTTTTGGGATACTCACCGAAAACAAGCTCTCAATGAGAGACAAATAAAGGTACTCAATAAAATACTTGATATGGGCAGCGAAAATTTCGAAGGCGGGCTGAATACTAAAAAATATATGGCACTTACAAAAGTAAGTAAAGCTACAGCGATAAGAGATATATCTGAACTTTTAAAACTTGGCTGTATTGAACAAGTTGAGGCAACTGCCGGTAGAAATGTGAGATATAAAGTAAAAAACAAGAGATAGAAAAAAGTTCGAAGTAAGCGGAAGAAACGATAAAGACGTAAATTTTGTCGTTGCCATCATCTTGTTCCACATGCCAAGCTTTCCACATGCCAAACCAAGAACTTGAGAGCGAAAAATATTTCTGCAAAAATCCACCAACAAACATAATATGATATAATAATACGATTACACAAAAGAGAAAAGTTGACGTTTGAGGGACATAAAAGATGATTTTAAAATTTATTGAGAGCATTGGCGATAAGACTCTTGGTGTTTTTTCTTCTCTTTATGAGGCGCTGAAATTTACCTTTATTTGCCTTGTTCATATGGTGCGTCCAAAGAGTTATAACCCTGCTATGCGAATGGTTTTAACGAAGCAGATTTATTTTACGGCGGTGACGATTGTCCCTTTGTTTGTCATGATGGCTTTTATTTTTGGTTCGGTTATCATCGGTGTCGTTATTGCGCTCGCCACAGAGTACAACCTGCAAGACAAAATAGGCTCTATCATTGTCACTTTTGTCATCGATGAGTTTTCTCCATTTTTTACTGCCCTTCTTATCTCCCTTCGCTCAGGAACAGCCATAAACACCGAAATAGCGGTCATGAACGTTAATAAAGAACTCAACACGCTCAAGCAATACAACATAAATTTAATCGATTATCTTTTTTTGCCGCGCATCATCAGCGGCATTATCAGTATCACCTCGCTCTCTATTATTTTTGCTCTCATCATGCTTAGCAGCGGTTATGTATTTACCCTTTTTTATATGAATATGGATTTACACACTTACAAATATCTCCTCATGAATGCCATCGAGGTGAAGGATTTGGTTACCCTTCTTGTCAAAAGCATCGCTTTTGGTTTTGTTATCATGCTCATTCCTATTTATAGCGGCCTCAAAACAGGCTCTGCTTATACCGCCATTCCTATCTCTGTTCTCAATGGAATGGTGAAACTTTTTATCGCCATATTTCTTATCGAGGTGCTCTCATTACTGATTCAATCTTTATAAAACTCTTTGAGAGTTACACACAAATAGAGGAGCATACAAATACTTTGATGGATTATTCTCTCATCTCTAAAGATACGCCACTCATCTCTAACCTCAATATGCTCGAAAATATTGCACTCATAAAAGAGGTGCATGAACTTCTAAGCCGAGATGAAGCGGAGAAAATTGCAGATACCTATTTGGCAAAAGTTGGTCTCTCAAATATTGGGTTCAAAAGACTCAACCAGTGTTCGCCAAGCGAAGTTTTTTATGTGATGTTTATAAGGGCGCTTATGAGCAAGGAAAAAAGCATCATCATTCTAACGCCTCTTGCTTTGATGAGTAATCTAAGCAATATGCAAACAGTTATAGATACCTTGCATCTCCTCGAAACAGAGAAAGAAATTTTCATTTTTGATACACTTACAAACAAATCTCATTACGAAGGAAATCCATGCCTTATAGTAAAATGAAACTCGCCGTAGGACTTTTTGTTCTTGTCCTTTTTATTGCCATTGTTGTCTCTTTATATTTACTGCTCAAAGAAAAAGGGACTTTTGACAAAAGGTACAGCTACCATTTTAGCACCGAGAGTGCAAGCTCTTTTAATGTTGGCATGCCTTTAAAAATATCTGGTTTTAACATCGGCGTTATTGACGATATCGCACTGAGGGATGATGCGACTGTCTCCATGACTTTTTCTGTCAGTGAAGAGAACAAAAAATGGTTACGCCAAGATAGCGTTTTGATGCTCAAAAAACCTCTTATAGGCTCGGCACATATTGAGCTTTACTCTGCCATCGGCAATCCACCGCTTGAAGTTGGCTCTACATTGGTAATAGTTTTAAGTGATGATATCAATGATATGATTTCTAAACTAGAGCCCGTTGTAAATCGGATGATAAATATCATCAACTCTATCGACTCCATCACGTCACACTTGGCAAGAAGTGACTCAGAACTTATCATGACACTCAAAAATATCGAAAAATTTACCGCCTCTTTAGCCAATAATAAATCGCTACTCACTTCCATAACAGGCGATAGCAACTCCACCCAAAGCCTGATAAATACTCTTCATGAAAGCGCTAAAATTATGAAAGACATAAGCCACACCACCGAATCACTTGAGCCTAAAATCATCAACCCCTCTTCTGATGCAATTGGAGAATTAGGTGCCATCATGAAAGATGTCAAGCAAAAACTTGAAGCCTTAGATGCCACAGTAAAAGCAGTCGGCAGTTATGATACAGAGATTTTAGACATAAAAGATCAAGTCGCCGCAGGGCTGCAAAAATCCAATCAGATTATGGATAAAGTCGATACTCTTTTACAAGATAAGTCAAACTCAGAGGTGGTATTACCATGAAAATTGTGTCACTTTTTTTACTGTTTTTCTTCGCAGGATGCTCTTTAAAAACACCGCCAAACCAGTGGCAATATAACAGTGCAAATGCTTTTGAATCATATAAAACAAATTTTCTAAGTGGACGCGATGTCTCGGCAAAAAGCGACCTTGCACGTGCCATAAGTCATGCAAAATCAAGTGCACAGCTTCAAACCCTTGGGCGCATTTATTTAGGAGAGTGTGCGTTAGCAATTTCGGTCGCAGAGAAAAGTCAATGTGAGAAATACAAAGATATTCAAGAGCTCACACATGATGCTTCATTAGATGCATATTATAATTTTTTAACGCATCAACTCACGCAAGAGCAGATTGTAAACCTTCCTAAAAAGTATCAAGATTTTGCTTTGCATAAACAAAATCTTCAGTTTAAAGAGGCAAATGCCGACATCTTAAAAATGGATGAAGTCAGCTCTAAACTTCTAGCTGCCGCACTTATAAAAGAGCATCTTACTCCAGCACTGCGTGATGCGATGCTGGAGAGTGCTTCCTTTTATGGTTATAAAAAAGCAGTCTTATTTTGGCTTCATGAAGCTAAAAATAACACACAAGATACAAACAAAAAAAGTGAATTGGAGAAAAAAATCTCTTTGCTCAATACCAAGGATTAAAATAAAAGAGGAAAATATATAGTCTAATTGAATCAGAAAAAGACTATATATGGAGAATCGTAAAAAAATTATAAGATGAAAGTGTTACAGAAGTGTTAATTAAACGCTCATGTAATAAAGTCCTGCGTAATAAAAATTTAAAAATGATGGGTATAATGACCCACAAAAAAAGGAAAAGCTGATGAAAAAATGTAATTCTCTCGAAGAAGTAAGAATAGAACTCGATTTAATAGATGACCAACTTGTAGATTTAATTGCACAAAGAAGCCATTTAGTCAAACAAGCCGCCTCTTTTAAAAATACTATGGAAGAGGTAAAAGCAGGAAGTAGGATTGAGTATATCCTTCAAAAAGTAAGACATAGCGCCATCCAAAAAGGGATATCTCCTAACATGATTTCTGAGCTTTTTAAAATCATGATAGACGAAATGGTAGAGACAGAAATTTCAGAATTTCGCAATTCCAGTGCATTTTAACCCCAACTCAAAAGAAGGGCTTAAGGCTTCTTAAAGTGGCGTAAGTCCATAAAATAATTTAAGGATTCTTTACTACAATAAGCGAAATTTTAGTAAAGGAAAACAATGAAAGCACTCCTTCTCGTCCTCATGACAACCCTCTATCTGGCTGCATCTAGCGGTTTTGTCACTCCAAAAGAGTTAAATGCTATGCTTGCAAATAAAAATCTTGTCCTTATCGACATCACAGACAAAGAAACCTACAATGCAGGGCATATCCCAAATGCAGTTTTTGCAAATTTTGACCTTTTTAGACAGCAGGTGCAAAAACATCAACTCATGACCTCTTCCCAAGAAATCGAGTCAATAGCCCGCTCTCTTGGGATAAATCAAGACTCTTTTGTTGTCATTTACGGGCATGGCAAGAAAAAAGAACTTCTCAAAACAAGCTATGTCGCACTCTCCCTCATAGTCAACGGTGCGAAAAATGTTGCCCTTTTAAATGGGCAGTATGACGACTACGCACGTAATTTTCCGGTACAAAAAGAAGAAAATGAGGTCAAAAAAGGTAATTTTACTGCGGTTTTTAACCCCAATATTTTAGTAGATTTGGAGTATGTCGCCGCACATATCGGCAAAACTCCGATGCTCGAAGCGAGGTCGCCAGAGTACTATTACGGCACAGAAATTTCAGACGGAGTCCAAAGAGTGGGGCATATTCCACAGGCGATGTCTAGTTTTTGGAAAGATAAATTCAACAAAGACAACACACTCCGCACCAAAGAGGACTTAGACGCTATTTTTACACAAGGGTATGGTTTGCAAAAAGAGGACGAGGTCATACTTTATTGCACAGGCGGACTTGAAGCCTCCATGAACTGGTACATCCTCTACCAAAACATGGGACT
>DJAA01000051.1:5912-6053 GCA_002428085.1 Sulfurimonas sp. UBA6014
AACAGAACTGACACACCTATGACAATGTTTAAATGGGAAATACTTACGAAGTGATGTCACGCACTCAAAAGAACAACTTGACAATCAACTTTTTAAAGGCGATATCTCTTCTCGTCTTTATGGAATGACCCCGATAAAGTA
>DJAA01000071.1 GCA_002428085.1 Sulfurimonas sp. UBA6014
TTGTTATTGATGAGTGTTCTTACGTATCCTATGGTTTTGTCGTTAATTTTGATTGCATGGAGTGTATCTATAACATCGCCGTGCATCATTTGCGTGCTTGACTTGTTTAAATCAAGCATATTTTTAAGCATAGCCGTACTGATTGTATCATTAAAATATTTGTTAAAATACTCTTTATCTGTAGTAGCCCTTATTTTGGTTGTTCTATCGAGAATAAATATCTCATGATTTGTATCTTTCATATCAGCAATGAGCTCATCAAGTGCGACTAAGTCATTATTAAGCAACATGACAGAAGAGTTTGAGGCGATGATGGAGGTGATTTCGCTGGCTTGTTGCGAAAATTGTTCTTTCATGAATGCTGATTCGCGCTGGAGCAAATCGAACATAATAAATCCCATTAAAACTGCATGAATCAATATAACGCTCATAATAAGTTTAATTTTTACACTTTGATTATATTTCTTATATAAATTGAGTGGATTCATTTCGGAATGCCTATCGCTTTGTCGTAGTTCTTTAGAAAATCTGCAACAACGTTAAAATCTTCATCTTTAGAATTTTGAAAGCCTTCAAAACCTGCATTTGCAAGGAGTTTTTTACCGTCTTTCGTTGTATTGAGATTGACCAAAATAGCAACTATTCTTTGCGCCAATTTTTCATCCATATCTTTTTTTATAACAATTGCGTTATTTATGAGAGACTTCGTTTCCCAGACGACTTCCATCTCTAAAGCTTTCTTAGGGTTTTCTTTTTTCCATGACTCCCATGGAGGCGGCCAAGTTGCAGCGACTGTTGTGTCCAAAGTATAGGCATTGAGTATAGAAGAGTACTGAGAACCAACATATTTTTGCGTTATATCTTTGTTTAAATCTATGCCATGTTCATAAAGATAATACAAGGGCATCATCGTTGCCGCAAGAGCCGTTGGAGCAGGAAAACTTACTTTTTTTCCTATAAGCTGTTTGGGATTTTTGAGATGCAGTGATTTTCTTGCANNTTCCTATGAGCTGCTTGGGAGTTTTAAGATGCAAGGATTTTCGTGCAACAAAAATACCTCTAAAAACATTATCTGGCTTCATTCTTGCATAAACTTTATAGTTATAGGACAAAGCATTATAGGTTTGAAAAGGGTTTGGCAACGATATATCGAAATCCCCTCTGTAAAGCTTTGTATTGTAATCAGCATAGGTTGGAGATGTCTCAAGGATAATTTTTATGTCACCGATTTGCGTCTCAATGAGATCTAAAATCGGTCTATAGGAAGTATACGTTTTTTTTGAGTTCAAATAAGGGTGGACTGCGAATTTGTATATTTTAACATTCTTAAGACTTGCCGTGGGCTTATAATTTTCTTGTGTATTCTCACCACATCCAGTGAAGAAAAGAGTGAACATTATAAGAGCAAAAATAATTGTTTTTTTCATCATGTAAACATTCTACCTATTAAAGCGTTACATGAATATTAAATACGCATGCGTCTACTTTAAGACGTATGCAATGCCAACTCTTTTTTCAAATACTCACCCGTGTAAGAAGCAGTTTTTTCATAGTTTTGTGCCAGTTCTTCAGGTGTCCCCTCGGCAATGATAAGACCGCCGCCAGAACCCCCTTCTGGTCCCATATCTATAATATAATCGGCATTTTTAATCATGTCGAGATTGTGCTCGATAATAAGCATGCTATTGCCAAGTTCTACAAATTTATGCAGTACATTCGTTAGTCTGTCAACATCTGCAAAGTGAAGCCCCGTCGTTGGTTCATCTAAGATATAAAGGGTTTTGCCTGTATCTTTACGGCTGAGTTCTTTGCTGAGTTTGATACGCTGTGCCTCGCCACCTGAGAGTGTGACGGCATTTTGACCAAGCGAAATATAGCCAAGTCCTACATCCACAATGGTGCTGAGCTTTTGGTGTATTTTAGGAATGGGTTTAAAAAATTCAAAAGCTTCATCCACGCTCATATTTAAAACATCTGAGATTGTTTTACCCTTGTAAAGCACTTCTAGAGTCTGCTTGTTATAGCGAGTCCCTTCACATCCGTCACATTTGACCATGATGTCAGGCAAAAAGTGCATCTCAATCTTAATCTGCCCCTCTCCTTGACACTTTTCACATCTTCCCCCTTTGACATTAAAGCTAAAACGTGAAGTGGTATAGCCCCGAATTTGTGCCTCTTTTGTTTGAGAAAACAAATCACGTATCTCATCCATAACTCCCGTATACGTTGCAGGATTAGACCTTGGAGTTCTCCCTATTGGACTCTGGTCTAGGTAAATCACTTTGTCCACATGCTCTAAACCAGTGATTTCAACACCCGCTACTTTGTTGACTTTTCTTGCATGGTTAAGTAACTCTCTTGCTGTTGGTAAAAGCGTTTGAAGTATCAGTGAACTTTTTCCACTCCCACTCACGCCAGTGATGCAGACAAAATTATTTAAAGGAATTTTTGCACTAAGACTATGAATATTGTTAAGCGTAACGTTTTTAATTTCAATATATTTCTCTTGCGGTCGTCTGTAAAAATACTCTATCTTTTTTCTTCCATACAGATAATCAGAAGTGAGAGTTTTAGCTTTTTTAAGCTGCTCTAGCGTTCCGCTGAAGACAACCTCTCCGCCAAATTTTCCCGCACCTGGACCGATGTCCACGATAAAATCTGCATTTTCAATCGTCTCTTTGTCATGTTCAACAACGATAACACTGTTGCCTTTTTCCTGCAAACTTCTGAGCGTTCGGATAAGTTTGAGAGTATCTCGCTCATGCAAACCGATACTCGGCTCATCTAAAACATACAAAACACCTGTTAAACCGCTACCGATTTGTGAAGCGATGCGAATCCTCTGTGCTTCGCCGCCACTGATAGTTCTTGCATCACGCCCTAAAGTGATGTAGCCCAAACCCACATCAAACAAAAAATATAACCGCTCTCGTATCTCATTCAAAATAGGCTGTGATACTTGCGTATTTTGGGCATTCATGGAGGCAAAATTGGACTCATCTTTAAACCATTCATAGGTTTTATTGATAGGCATATCTAAAAGTTCTGCAATTTTTCTCCCACCGACTCTCACTGCCAACGACTCTTGTTTGAGTCTATGAGAGTTACAAACATTACAAACTTTTTCACTCATATAATCAGAGAGCTCTTTTTCATCTTTGAACATATCGTAGGCTATTGAAACGATTCCCGGCCATATTCGTTTAACGGTATGCCCTTTCCACAAAAAAGGAACTTCTTCTATGCCGCCATGTAAAATCGCTTTTTTTTGATGTTCTGGCAATTCGCAATAGGCAACCGTAATATCTATCTCATTTGCAGCACAAAAACCTTTTAAAAATGTAAAATAATATCCCTTATTGAAGCCATACACGATTTTAACAGCACCGCTCTCTACACTTAAATCTTGGTCAATAATTTTCTCATGGTCAAGGGCATAACGAAGCCCTAAACCGTCACACTCTTTACAAGCACCTTTTGGCGAATTAAACGAAAAAGAGAGAGGCTCAAGCGGGTCAAAACTTATTTTACAATCAAAGCAGGCGTTATGCTCCGAATAATGGATATTTGATTCCTCCAATCCCAACTCTTCATGATTGAGGATATCTATCTCCAACTCACCGTAGCTCTCTTTAAGAGCTTTCTCAACATCGGCTGCAATTCTCTCTTTGTTTTCTTCTTTGACAACCACTCTGTCGATGACCACTTTTATGGTATGTTTTTTAGTTTTAGAGAGCTCTATCTCCTCATCAAGTCGCACCATGACACCATCTATCATGGCTCTTACATACCCTTTTTGGACCAACGATTCGATCAAATCAGTATAAGCACCTTTATTTTCACGAACAAGAGGAGCCAAAAGAACAAGCTGCGCCCCTTGTGGGAGTTTGGCAACTTCACTGATAATATCTGAAGCGCTCATTTTAGAGATAACTTTACCGCACTTATGGCAGTGCTGCACCCCAACACGAGCAAAAAGAAGCCGAAAATAGTCATATATTTCAGTGATGGTTCCCACTGTTGAGCGAGGATTTTTAGAGGTAGATTTTTGGTCTATTGCAATCGCGGGAGTCAACCCTTCGATTTTGTCCACATCGGGCTTTCCTACACGGTCTAAAAATTGTCTTGCATACGAAGAGAGTGACTCCATATAGCGTCTTTGACCCTCGGCATAGAGAGTGTCAAAAGCCAACGTAGATTTACCACTTCCGCTTAAACCCGTAAAAACAACCAACTCATTTTTTGGAATAGTTAAAGATATGTTTTTTAAATTATTTTCTCTTGCACCAGTTATTTTGATTACATCTTTTTTATTCATTTTTAGACTCTCTTAAAAAAATATTCTTTTTGTCAAATACGAAACGATAATTATATAAAAAATGACTATCAATCTTCTTTGTAAATGGGCATCAACCTTGTCTTTAAGAAAGATACCCAAATAAACACCAAAAAGTGAAGCAATTCCAATGATAATGCCGCTTTGCAAATCCACATGTCCCACCGTCATATGTGAAATGAAACCAGCGATAGAAGAAAACACTACAAAAAAGAGACCCGCAGAGACTGCTTGTTTGATTGGCATGTGGACAAATCCGACTAAAATCGGAACTAGTATCATGCTTCCGCCTACACCGATTGCCAGACCTATTGCACCAAGAGAAATTCCAAGTAAAAAAAGTAAAGACCAATGGACTTTTCTTTGGTCATGATGCTCTTTTGGTTTAAAAAAAAGTCTCAAAAGGGCAAAAATAGAAAAACCCAAAAATAGCAACTCTAAAGTTCTATCACTTAAACCTGCAGTGATAAAACCACTCAAAAAAGCACCTAAAAAGCCACCCATTCCAATAATAGCAATCATGCTTACATCAAGTGTCCGTTTTTTGTGGTTAAGATAGCTTCCAAAAATAGAACTAAAAACCATCTGAACAACAGAAATACCAATGGCAATTTTGATTTCAAATCCTAGCATTAAGAGCAAAGGGACAAGTACAGTGCCGCCGCCAATACCAAAAAAACCTGAGAGAACACCAACAACAGACCCAAGCAAGAGAAGTTCAATCATGCACTCACCATCAACTTTTTGCGAATTGTACTCAAATATCACTTGAGAGTAGTTGTAGTTATTCTCCACTAAGTATTTTTAATTCTATTTTGATAAGAGACAAAGTATAATCAAACACAAATTTAAGGTATAAATCATGTTTAATACAATCATACAAGCTGCAGAAAATTTTTGTATACACCAAATTCGAATACATCCTAAAATAAATGATGTAACACCTAAAAAGAGAACACTTATTGCTTATATCGATATAAATGCTCATGCAGGTCAACAATATAGAGTTTATATGGCAGTTGGGAGAGGTTTTGTGCAAAGAGTTGCTAGACTTTTTTTAGAAGAGGATACAAGCGATGGGGAAACGCTCAAAGATATGACACTTGAAATCACAAATCTTGTCGTTGGAAGTGCAAAAGTGATTGCTGAGGAAAAAAATATAAATCCCTTCATGATAAGCACGCCCCATTTTCTCAAATCAGACGTTTTTGATTTCCCGTGTGATGATGCAAAAACTCTTAAAATCAAAAACAATACAATGTTTATTGCCATAAAGGAACTCAATTGATCAGAAAAAACAAAAATGTTTATGGGCATGTAGAGCCTCCTTATGATGCTGATAAAGAGTTATCTTGGATGAATTACTCAGGTCTTTTAGATATGGAAGTAGAGTTCATCGCTGATTTAGGTGAAACAGAACTGAGTGTTGCTGAGATACTTAAACTTGAAAAAGGCTCTATAATAGACCTTAAAAAACCAGCTGGAGAGAGTGTTGAGTCGTATGTCAACGGTCGCATATTAGGCAAAGGTGAAGTTATGGTTTATGAAAAAAATCTTGCTATTCGTATCAATGAAGTTCTAGATTCCAGTGCTGTTTTATACCACCTTTCAAAAGAGAGACTATGATTAAATTTTTCCTATTACTCCTCCTCCCCTTGACTATGTACGCTTCAAAAATCTTGAGCTATAACATGTATGACAGAAGCGACAGGGTCGATATCATGATTACCTTTGACACCCCTTACGAGGGGAGTATCACACAAAATATTTCCCAATCAAAAATCATTATCAAGCTTAACGATGCTTCCATAGAATCACCAAAATCAAAAGAGGTCTCTTCAAATTATTTACAATCTCTCACTATTACACCCATGACTGGTTACGCACAAATAACTGCTTTAGTGCCCAATGGCATTTCACTTCAAGCTTCAAAAACATCCGATGGGTATGGCTTGAGACTAAGATTTATAAACCAAACAGCTACAACACAAAAAACTCAAACCGCCAACACAAACTCCCTCTCTTCTTTACCAACAAAAAAAGACGGTGATACAACGCAGGCTTATTATGTTGTTGTCACTTTACTTGTTCTTGGGATTTTGATTTTATTTTTTCTTAAGAGAAAAATAGCTCTCAATCAACAACAACAACAACCTAAAATAAAGCAAGAAAATTCATGGTTATTTAAAGAGAACAAAACTATCAAATCTCAAGATACGAAATCAAATAGCCCAATAAGCATTCAATTTCAAAAAAATATCAATCATGACAATAGCGTTGTGATGCTTGATTTTGCAGATCAAAGCTATCTTATTCTTATTGGGACAAACAATATTTTACTCGATAAATTTGTGGGAAATAAACCTGTAACGCAAGAAGATTTTGAAACAATTTTACAAAATAGACACCAAGAACTTGACCATTTTTTAAACTCTAAAGATTCAAATAAAGAGCCTCTTCGCGCTTATAAAGAGAGAGCTTCCTCGATTTCATACGAGGCATAACAAAACTTTACTACGGTAAATTTTTGTTGTAAACCTCTTTAAGTAAGTTTTCAATCGTTTTAATATCAGATGCTTTGAGCTCATAACTGCTATCCATGATTTTGTTAACATGATAGACTTCAGTCACTGTAATCCCATATGGGTCTTTTTTCTCTTTCGTCATGACATCGTTCTCATCAAAAGCATAAAGATAAAGGATTTTTCTCCCTTTTTGTATATAGTAAGTAACAGTTATCTCATCTGAATGCTTTTTCTCAATAGCGACAACGACTCTTTGATCAAGAGGGTATTCTTCTTGTAAAGTGAGTATTTTTCTAGCTTCAAAAAGATTCATGTATCCTACGTACAATTTATTATAGAGGTCATGATATCTCTGAACTTTTTCATTCATCAAAAAATTCATATCGATAATATGATTTTTATGTGCTCGTATTGTCCTTGTAATCCAAGACAATGTATTGTAGTACCTAAATGGAAAAAGCTTCAAAGTATGTGCTTCAATCATTTTTGGAGAATTTATTTTTTCCATAGGAAGTAATTTTTTTGAAGATGAGTTTTTAATATACGCGAGCACTTCTTGTGCAGAAAACTCTTTTGTCAACCAAACTTTACAATAATCAGGAAGTTGCTTGACTCCCGTAGCGCCCTCATTTAAAATAATAAGCGCTTTAATCTTATAATCAGGAAAGATTGTCTCCAGAAGAGCCTTTTTCTTTCTGAGTCTTTTTCGGAGTTTAAGAACGGATTTGACAAGCGTCATCTCAACAAAATAGAGCTCTTTATGTTTAGTAATCATGATGGCATCAAACTCACTAATCTCTCTACTTTTTGTTCGATAAACTATCTGTTGTTTTTCACTGATTGATAAAGTATTTGCGAAAGCTTTCACTTTATTTTGGTGATACCCTTTTAAGACAAATTTATCTATTTCTTCATTTTGTTCAGCATATCTTAAAAGTTTTTCATAAACAAAATTTTCAAAAACCTCACCCTCAAACGAGCGAAAAGAGCTAAGATAAGAGGGATCATCACTTTCGATGCCTTTTTGAATTAAAGAGAGAAGGTGCTTTGTGTTATATTCATAATGAAATATATTATCTGCAATATCACAATTATCTAAGATTTGAATGGAGTTACTTATTTGAAGCATTATGAAACTATCTCGTTATTTTTAAAAAAATCATCTATCACATCTCTAAACTGCAGAGGGTCGTTGATACGGTTCACATCGTTTCTAAGGAGGGAAGCGCCACTATAGCCTTTTGAGTACGTATGGGTATGCTTTCTAAACATAGGAACACCATGAGAGCCGTAAAACTCTATCATCTTATCAAAGTGCTCCATGATTATGGCATGTCTTATACTCAAATCTATCTCCTTACAATTATTCTTCAACTGATGAAAAATCCAAGGTGCGCCAATTGCTCCACGCCCTATCATGATACCATCTGCACCAGTATATTCAAGCACCCATTTAGCTTTTTCATAAGAGTCAATATCGCCATTGGCAATTACGGGTATAGAAACCGCCGCTTTCATCTCTTTAATCGCTTCATAATCAACTGCTGCTTTAAATTTACCTGCACGAGTTCTTCCATGAACTGCAATAAAATCAGCCCCGCTATCTTCAACAATCTTTGCAATATCAATATGATTTTTCTTCTCAAAACCTAGTCTTACTTTAACACTTGTCATGCTTTTATTGGATGTATTTTTTATGGTTGCAATAATCTTTCCCATATGAGGCAAATCTAAAAGGAGAGAACTTCCGCTTCCATGCCCTACTACCTTTGGAACGGGACACCCACAATTTAAATCTATAATATCTATGCCATCTTTTTCGTTTAAAATCTCTACTGCTCTTTGAATGACATCTCTATTTGCCCCAGCTATTTGTACAGAATAAGGGTCTTCAAGGGGAGATTTTTCCATCATATGGAATGTTTTTTGCGATCCATGAACAAGAGCGTCGCTACTGAGCATCTCACTTACTGTGAGATCTGCGCCAAATTTTTTGACGACACTCCTAAAAGGTAAATCTGTATATCCAGCAAGAGGAGCCAAAACATAAAGAGGGGCATCAAAAGAAAGTTTCTCTAGTTTTTCTCCCATTTCAATAAAACTAAACGAATAAATTTATATTAAAATGTTTGTTACACTCTTTGAGTGCACGGTAAGATTTAAAATTTAGGTATTCCGAAGGTCGAGAACTCTCTAAAATTTCATCTGCAGGAGCCAACATCTCCAAATCAAAAAGAGTAAATAAATATCCATCCATAGCTTTTTCATTCTCTTCGCTAAGCGTCTCAAAAAGCTTCATTCTTTTTTCAGGTATCATGGATGATAAAGCACTAGAAGCTTGAATAAACTCTTTAGAAGTTAAATCTAATTGGTTAAATAAATCAATCAACTCTGCGTTTGAGATATTTAAAGTATTTTTTTCTCCATTAACTCTTTTTAAAATTTCTAATAAAGACTCTTTGTTCAAAAGTTTTTTGTATTTTTTTATCGTACTTAGAGAACAAGTTTTTACTAAATCTTTATACGCTTGGCTACTTATGCTGATATCATATTTCTCAGAGTTAGAGACTATATCTTCAGCACTAATATCCCCTTTTGTATAACGATTTTTATCATTTTGAATCACTAAAGGATTACTCGATGAGAGTGCGTACTTTCTGAGGTCAACAACATTTCCCTCTTTAATATCATTGATCAACTTAATAACAGTATTTATTTTTTCATGAGATGTATCAGCTTGAATCTCTTGCGTTGGGACAATAGTTGTGTTGTCTATTAATGTAGCTAAAAGTTGATATTTTTGTGTTTGAAAAGTAGTGTGCTTATTCCCTTTTTGAAGGTAAATATCTACAATAGTTTCCAATAGCCTCTCATAATCTTTTCTATCTTTTCGAAGTCTAAGACTGCCAAGAATACTGTAAAAAGAGATATGAAGCACACTCGCTACATACAATAAAAAAACAGGTATAACAACTAAAAAAGCAATGGACAATGAGGGGAGTGTAATGCCAAACAATTCTATATTTGCGCTCTCCTGGGTTACAAAACCATAAACATACCACCCTAGTAGGATGATAAATAGCATTGATAATACTGTATACCTCTTTATGTACATTTTAAATCCTTAATTATTTTGACTTTTCAACTATTTCTCTACAATCAATACAATAGATTGCGTGCGGTTTAACTTTTAATCTTTGAAAACTGATAGCATCTTCACACATTTCACAAATACCATAATCACCATTTGCTATTTTTCCAAGCGTTACATTTATCTCGTTGAGCTCTTGTTCTTGTTGACGAACTATAGCACTTTCAACCATAGAGTTGTTATTCACTGATGCATGGTCACCCTCATCATTGAGCTCTAATGCATTTAATTCTGCTAACTCACAATTGACACCCGTAATATTTTTAATAATTTGTAATTTACGACTCTCTAAAATACCTTTAAAGTACTTCAATTCACTTTCTTGCACTTTTTTTCCTTAATCTGGCATTTATTATGATTTGTGGTATGGATGATTACTCAATAAAGAAAACCCTCTATAAATTTGCTCTAGTAAAACAACTTTAGCTATTTTATGACTCATAGTCAATTTACTTAAACTTATAACAGCGTCACTCTTTTTTAAAAAATCTTCTTCAAAGCCATAGGCTCCACCCACAAAAAATTTAATGGATATTTTATCATTTAAAAGCTTACTAAATTCAAAACTATCAAGAATTTCTCCCTCAGGGTGCAAACTAACACAATAACACCCCCCAATATAAGGTTCTAGAGCCTTCGTATAAGCCTGCTTTGAGGCGATTTGTGAAATAGTGTGTGATTTTGCTACATCTTTAGGGAAAATTTCGAAACTCTCTATTTTTGCAAAGCGAGAAATCATTTTTTCAAGCTCTTTGTATAAAGGGTCGTAAGTACTTCGTTCTTTTTTTGCGATAGATATAATCTCAATCTTCACCTCAAGTTACCAATCCGCTTGCGATAACATGGTACGTTACATGTTTAAATGTATCCTCAGGACGAACACCACCAATAGCGGCTACAAAATGTTTTGATTTTGCAGCCAAATGGTCAAGCTCAGCACCAAGAACTCTACTCACATCTTTAGTTTTGGTATCTCTGTAGGCACCCAAACCAATATAGTTTAAATCCATCTCATTGGCTAAAAGAACTTCTTTTTCATTATGTGTCGAAATACCAAGTATCTTATCTCCATTTATAACGCTTCTTAGTATTTTTACCGCTTTGAGAGGATCTGCATCTATCGCTTTTAAATCTTCTTGACCAAGATGAACACCGTCACAAAAATCGACAAGTTCATACGCGTCATTGACAATCAAAAACCCCTCATAAATTTTTCTAATTTTTATGAGCTGTTGTTTGATAAAAGCAATGTCTGCTGTTTTGTTTCTGTATTGGATGATTTCAGCGTTATTTTGTTTGGCTATCTCTATAAATTGTTCTAACAATATACCCTTTTTATCCAACATTTCTTGATCACAAAGGGCATACAAACGCATACTTTTAAACTTTCAAGAGTGTTAAGATATTTGCAAGGGTTGCCTTAAGCTCATTTCTATTGACCACCATATCTATGGAGCCTTTCTCAAGTAAAAATTCTGCTTTTTGAAAACCATCAGGCAAATCAGACCCAATAGTTTGCTTGATAACTCTTTGCCCTGCAAATCCAACAAGAGCGCCAGGTTCTGCGATAATAATATCTCCAAGCATAGCAAAAGAGGCACTTACGCCACCCATTGTAGGATCTGTCAAGACAGAGATATAAGGGAGTTTACATTTGGCAAGTTTTGCAAGGGCAGCTGAAGTTTTACTCATTTGCATCAATGAAAAAGTACTCTCTTGCATTCTAGCACCACCACTTGCGCTAATGATGATAAGACCTTCTTTTTTTTCAATTGCTCTGTTGACCGCTCTAACAATTTTTTCACCTTCAACCGAGCCCAAAGAACCACCCATAAAAGCAAAATCAAAAATAACCAACTGTGCACTTACTCCAAGTATCTTGCACTCACCGCTTACCACAGAAGAACTTCTGCCTGTCTTCAAAGTCCCCTCTTCAATCCTTTTCGCATAAGAAATCTTATCTACAAACTTTAAAGGATCAACAGGCTTTAAATTTGTGTCAAACTCCTCAAAAGTCCCCTCATCTGTTACAAGAGCAATTCTCTCTTTAAGACCTATACGAATGTGATAGCCACACTTTGGACATACATAATTTTGATTTTCCATCTCTTTATAGTACATGAGAGATTGGCAAGATTTACATTTTATCCAATGGGCAGGTGCTTCACTTTTAGTGGCTTGTTGTTTCGTATCTGAGGTTCTAGTAAAAAGATTTAAGAGGTTCAAATAGTATCCTTGCGTTATATAATTGGACGAAATTATAGCAAAATTATACTTTATTGAGAGAATTTAGTAGGAATTTTGCTATTTTTGAAGCACTTATCCACAAGACGCGGATAAGTAGAAGTTATTTCTTTAAAAGATTTGAAGCTATACTTCTTGCTGCTTCGCGACCATCATATACAGCTGTTACAACCAAATCAGCCCCTCTTGAACAATCACCTCCAGCATAAATACCTGCAGTTGTCGTCTCATGGGTTTGCTCATTGATAATAATTCCACCTTTACTATTTGTCTCAATCCCATTTTCGTGCAAAAACGATGGAATACTTGGAGTGAAACCAAGCGACATGATAATCACATCTGCATTTTGTCTAAACTCACTCCCTTTAATCTCTTCCATTTTTTGACGACCACTTGCATCTTTCAAACCTAAAGTAGTTTTTACTACTTCAACAGCAATCGCGTGACCGCTCTCATCGAGAACAATCTCTTTTGGAGATGCTAAAAATATAAAGTCAACACCCTCTTCCATAGCATTTGTATACTCTTTTTTACTGCCAGGCATGTTATGAATATCTCGGCGATACAAACAAGTGACACTTCTTGCCCCTTCTCTTTTTGCCGTTCTAAGACAATCCATAGCCGTGTCTCCACCGCCAATAACAACGACATTTAAATCTTTAAAATCATAAATTTTGTCGTAAGATTGTTTAAAATTTTTCTTTTGAATATGTGTTAAGTAATCTATTGCACGGTAAATATTTGGAGCTTGTTCACCAACTAGACCTGCACTTTTCGCTTTTGTTGCCCCAACTCCGATAAAAATTGCATCATGAGCATCAGTTATCTCTTCAAAAGAGATATCTTTTCCAACTTCACAGTTTAGAACTATCTTTAATCCTGCTTCTTGAAGTAATTTTACTCTCCGTTCAACTATCTTTTTATCAAGTTTAAAATTTGGGATACCATACGTCAAAAGACCGCCTGCTCTATCACTTCGCTCGTACATAGTGACAGCGATTCCGCTACGAAGCAAATAGGTAGCTGCAGAGAGTCCAGCTGGTCCACTTCCGATGATTGCCACTTTTTTGTCTGTAGTTATCCCTGGAAAATGTGGTTTGTAGCCTGCTCGAAATCCTGCTTCTGTTATATGCGTCTCAATTGAGCCGATAGTAATAGCGCCATGCCCGTCGTTGAGAGTACAATCTCCTTCACAGAGCTTATCATGCGGACAAACTCTCCCCATCACTTCTGGAAAAGGGGAAGGCTCATTGGATAATCTAAATGCAAACTCTAAATCTTTTTCTGCAACAGACTTCAACCATTGTGGTATATAGTTATGTAAAGGGCATTTATTTAAACAAAATGGATCGCCACATTGAATACATCTACTACTTTGTGTTGTAGCGTCATTTTTATCAAATATCTCATATATTTCGCCAAAGTCTCTTGTTCTATCAACAACAAGTCTTTTACTTGCTGCTACTCTTTCTATCGTTAAATATTCTCTCATATTAATCTCCCTTCTCAAGATTAAGAGGCAATTTTGTTAAATTTTTAGGTCGAATCAACCAAAAATTTCTTACCTCCACTCTAAAGTTATCAAGTAATTCTTTTGCTTTTCTACTCTCTGTCTCTGCTACATAATCTTTTAGTAATTTTTTCAAAAGGTGTCTTGCATCTGCACCCTCATCAGTATCAATTCGAACAGCTTCAACAAGCTCACGGTTTACAATTTCTACAAAAGTATGGTCAGCATCATAAACAAAACTAATGCCTCCTGTCATCCCCGCACCAAAGTTAATCCCTGTGCGACCAAGTATAACAATAATACCTCCTGTCATATACTCACAGGCATTATCACCCGTACCTTCAACCACAGCAATAGCGCCTGAATTACGAACAGCAAATCTCTCTCCAACACTTCCAGAAATGTAAAGTTTACCCCCCGTAGCACCATAGAGACAGGTGTTACCGCCAGCACCAAACTCCTCACCTTGATTTTTAGAAGTGATGATGATTCTCCCTCCTTGCATCCCTTTTCCGATGTAGTCATTTGCCACACCTTCTAAATAAAGAGAGACGCCATGGATTAAAAATGCACCCAGAGCTTGACCTGCAGTCCCTTTTAAGTTGATTCGTATCGTGTCTGATTTGAGCCCTGCATCACCATAATATTGGGCTATTTCACCACTTATCAAGGCACCAAAACTTCTATTTAAGTTCGTAATCTCTCGAGTAATTTTTACTTTTTGGTCAGGATGTTTAATAGAAACATACGCTTCTTTTAAAACATCATGTTCAAACGCATTATCATCAAACGGAGGATTTGATTTTTGCTGTTGAGTATTTACACCCTCTTCTTGGTGAAGAATGGCACTAAAATCAAATTTTTTAGCAAATGAATCATCTAAGACTTTGAGCAAATCTACCCGTCCAATCATCTCCTCCATCGTTTTAAAACCAAGTTCTGCCATGATGGAACGAATATCTTCCGCAAGAAGAGTAAAAAAATTAATCACTTGGTCTACATGACCTTTAAAAAATTCTTCACGTAGTTTTTCGTTTTGTGTTGCAATTCCAACGGTACATTTATTAACATGACAAATACGAAGCATTTTACATCCGACAATAGTCAAAACACCTGTACCAAATCCGTAGGATTCCGCACCTAAAAGTGCAGCTTTGACAACATCAAGTCCTGTTTTTAAACCGCCATCAGTTTGAAGCTCAACAAGAGCTCTGAGATTATTAGCTTTGAGTGCATTGTGTGCCTCACTGAGCCCTATCTCCCAAGGATTTCCTGCAAATTTGATAGATGTAAGAGGAGCCGCTCCTGTTCCGCCGTCGCCTCCAGAGATAACTATTTTATCTGCATAAGCTTTTGCAACACCTGCAGCAATTGTACCAACACCGATAGTTGAGACTAATTTAACTGCGATTTTCGCTTTTGGATTTACCTGTTTTAAATCAAAAATCAACTGCGCCAAATCTTCGATAGAATAGATATCATGATGTGGAGGCGGTGAAATAAGTGTGACTCCTGGAACCGTATGACGAAGCTTCGCGATGAGAGGTGAGACTTTATGCCCTGGAAGTTGACCACCTTCTCCTGGTTTTGCACCTTGAGCCACTTTAATTTGAAGCTCTTCTGCACTTCTTAAGTAAGCTGGAGTGACTCCAAAACGTCCTGAAGCGACTTGCTTGATTTTTGAAACTCTCTCAGTGCCAAAACGGGCAGCATCTTCACCCCCCTCACCTGAGTTTGACTGCGCACCAATCCTGTTCATCGCAATAGCAATCGTCTCATGAGCCTCAGGAGAGATAGAACCAAGACTCATAGCAGCTGAGGCAAATCTTTTAAATATCGCCTCTTTAGGTTCAACTTCTGAAATATCTATAGGCTTTCTATCAGATTTAAGCTCAAAGAAATCACGAATAAATTTTAAGCCTCTTTTATTGACTAAATTTTTTAGGACATCAAAATCTTTTTTGCTACCACTCGCTGCAACTGCATGGATGGCGTGGATGACATCTGGACCAAAATCATGATGCTCTTGTCCATTGTAAAATTTATAATATCCACCAATTTTGAGTGGAAAAACAGTATTGAAACCATCCTCTTTAAAAGCCTCATCATGATATGCCTGAAGTCTTTCATCAATGTCCGCATAATCCAATCCATGAATGGCTGAATGCGAAATCGCGAAACAGTTTTTCACAACATTTTTGCTTAAACCAAGAACATCAAATAACCCTGCATTACGATACGAAGCAACTGTTGAAATGCCCATTTTAGACATAATTTTGAGTAGCCCATTATTTAAAGCGCTATGAACTGACTTTAAAGCATCCCTACAATCGATGTTTGAAGCTTTAGATTTATCTAAATGACTTAGTACGGTGGCAAAAAGTAAGTTTGGATAAACGGCACTGGCACCATACCCCAACAAAATCGCTACACCATGAGAATCAATAATTTCTCCTGTCACGGCTATAGTAGATACTAAATGACGTATTTTGGCTTTTAAAAGGGCGATATTCAAACTCCCAACAACCATAGCCATAGGGATAATCTTCTTCTGCGCACTAAACTCATAATCGTCTAATATAACAATTCTTGTCCCCTCATTTTTCACAGAATCTATAATTTTTGCTACTAATGCTTCTAGCGAACCTTTTAAGTCTTTTGTATATGCCGTGGAAAATGTAGTGTTATGATAAAACGCTTCATATCGAGGGGATTTTTTGTCGCCAAATGATTTAAGTACATCTAGTTTTTCTCTTGTAACGATAGGAGAAATAGATTTCAAACGGTGTGCATGCGTTGGAATCTCATCAAGAATATTGTGAATTTCACCAAAACCTGTATTTAAACTCATGACAACTTTTTCACGAATCGGGTCAATTGGAGGATTGGTTACTTGAGCAAATTTTTGTTTAAAAAAATCAGAAAAATTTCTTTGTTTTGTCGAAAAAGCAGCTAAGGGAGTATCATCTCCCATAGAACCGACTGCCTCTTTTGCCTCTTTTAACATAGGCTCAATAACTTGCTCTACAATCTCTTGAGTGATGTTAAAATATCTCTGTCTTTTAATAAGATTTTCATGATTAAATTCACAATTAGCAATATATTGCTCCTCAACATGCTCTTGAAGATAAATCATATGCTCATTAAGCCATTTCATGTAAGGATTAGAACTTTTTAAATAATTGTTAATCTGCTCATTTTTGAGTATTTTTCCAAATTTCAAGTCAAGTCCAAGCATTTCACCCGATTGAAGTCGCCCTCTCTCTTTGATATCCTCTTCAGCGATATCAATAACGCCATATTCACTTGCGATGAGAAGATTGTCGTCTTTTGTGATGATATATTTTGAAGGACGCAAACCATTTCTATCAAGCACACATCCGATGTAGCGACCATCTGTTACAGAAAACGCCGCAGGACCATCCCATGCTTCAAAAACAGTTGAATGATACTCATAAAATGCACGCAACTCTGGATCCATATGTGGAGCATTTTGCCAAGCCGAAGGGATAACGGCACGAACAGCTTTAAAAAAATCCATCCCGTTGACGATTAAAAACTCTAAAAAATTATCTGCCGATGCACTATCAGAAACATTGAGCTGTAAAATAGGCAAAATTCTTTGAATCTCCTCAGATGTAAAAACTTCACTTCGAATGGATTCAGATTTTATCTCGACATTGATGCGATTTCCCTCAACCGAGTTAATCTCACCATTATGAGCCACTGCACGAAACGGTTGCGCCAACTTCCACTTTGGCAAAGTATTTGTAGAAAATCTTTGATGAAATAATGAAAAAGAGATTTTAAAGTTTTCATCTTGAAGGTCTTTGTAAAACTCTTTGATGTGAGTGGGCATGATAAGTCCCTTATAAGAAAGAACTTTTGAACTCATTGATGCGATATAAAAATCTGCATCTTTGACTAAAGCATGCTCACACTCTTTTCGAGAAAGATATAAAAGTGCGTCGAAGCGATTTGTAGCCATGATAGAATTTGGAACTATAAAAAGCTGCACTATTTCAGGTAAAGATTCTAGTGCTTGTTCACCAAGAGCATTGTTGTCAGTTGGAACATCTCTTTTAAGCACAATTTTCAAGTCATTACGACTGCAGATTTCCTCTAAAATATTTAAATGTTCTCTGTTTCTTGTAAAGACAGACGCAATTGCAAACTGTTTTGAGAGTTCAACCCCTTGCTTAAGCGCTTCTTTTCTCATAAAAGATTCTGGCATAGAGAGTAAAAGTCCACTTCCATCGCCTGTTTTTCCATCTGCCGCAACAGCTCCACGGTGCATCATTCTCTCTAGCGCAGTTACTGCATCATCTAAAACCTTGTATGACGCTTTGTTCTTAATATTTGCGACAAGACCAAAACCGCAGTTATCTCTAAATGATCTTAATAAATCATGATGTTCAATCATTTTCACTCCTAAAATATATAAATTGGATGCTATTTCATTGCCCATTTAAGCTTTTTTTAAACTAACTTAGTCTATTTAGACAAAGTGGTTTAATTTTACTGTTTAAAGGTTTAAAAAAGTATAATATCAAAAATATTTGCAAAAAAGATTTTAATTTTGTGTATAAAAGAAGCAAGTGGATGCAAGGTTATATCATCAATCTCAACAAAGTTAAAGATGAAGATTTAATAGTCACTATCGTATCAAGAAAAAGCTTAGATACTCTTTATAGATTTTATGGTGCAAGGCATGGGACTATCAATCTTGGTTTTAAAATAGACTATGAAAAAGAAGAATCAGCAAAAGCGACCATTTCTAGACTTAAAGATGTTATCCATATAGGTTTTAGTTGGATAAATGATTATAAACTTCTACGATTATGGCAAGATTTTCTGGCCCTTTTTTATAAACATCTCAAAGATGCCGAGGAGCCAGGTCCATTTTATTTTGACCTCATTGAAAAAGCCTCAAAAGAGTGGAATAAACAAAATCCAAAAAGAGTCGCTATAGAGGCTTATGTGCGACTTTTAGAACATGAGGGAAGACTCCATCATGAGCCCAACTGTTTTTTATGCTCTGGGACAATTCATGACAAAGTATCGCTTATCCGTGCATTTTTACCCACCCATGAAGCGTGTACACACACACTCAGCATCTCTCAAGAAGCTTTTAAAGAGCTTTTTGAGAATAAATCAAGCCTTTTTCTTAGCGATAAAGAAATAAACAGACTTTGGATTGTTTTGCTTGAAGGGATTTAAGCCTCCATATGGATTGCAAACAGGTTCCATCCATCATTGTATTGATACGAAAGTGTAAACTTGTGTTTTTCTAAAATTCTTTTAACTAAACTCAGTCCCAAACCATATCCTTCACTTGACCTTGAATGATCCCCTTGTGTAAAAGCCTCACAATAAAATTCAAGTGGCTTATCTATCTTTTCACCTTTACTCTCAACCACTATCTTCTTATCTTTTGCAATGATAAAAATGGGTTTTTGTGTCGTGTATTTCAGTCCATTGTCGATTAAGTTTTTGAGTGCGATTGAGAGGTAACTTAGGTCTGCATACATTTCAAAGTTTGACTCTATAAGTACCTCCACACTTGTTTCATCTTCTATAAAAAGTTTTGAGAGTGACTCGCTGATGAGTGTTTCACAGTTGAATTTTTTAAAGTTTAACTTGTGTTGATTTGCACTTAGTTTTTCTATATACAAAAGTTCGTTTGTCATTTCATCCATCTGAGAGAGTGCTTTTTTGAGTATTTTTTTGTATTTGCTCTCTTCAATCATCTCTATTGCCAACTTCGATTTTGAGATTGGTGTTTTGAGTTCATGTCCTATGTCTCTGAGCAATCTTTGTCTTGATGTAATCAACTCTTCAATATTTAAAGCCATAGCATTAAAAGTTTTCGAGACTTCGCCTATCTCATCATTACTCACTGCTTTTATTCGTAAGCCATAGTTTCCATCTCCAAATTTTTTGATACTTTTTGAAATCTCTTTAAGGGGATAAATCATTTTTAAAATGATTAAACATAAAATGATTAAAATCATGATGTCCGCTAAAATCATAGCATTTAGAAACTCTTTATCTTTAAAAATTGCATTCTGCGAACCATCCATCACCAAAAGTTCATCGTCAAGATAGTGCATATACAGTAAATACGTATCGTCTTCATGTTTTAAAATTTTGATGGTTGAGAGTTCTGTTTCGTATTTATAAAGTACTCTCGAGGAATCAAAATAGTGTTTTTTATCTTCGATGATTTTAAAGTTGAGTTCTGTCAATTTTTTTTGCAGATTGGTCGTGTCATTGTTAGACAAATAGGTAAAAAGTTCGTCTGAGACTTGAATATATTTCTCTTTTAAAAGCTTCTCTATCGTACTTTGTGTCAATTTATTGGTCTTATAGGACACAAATATCATAAGAGAAAAACTGATGATAAAAAGAAAAATAACCTTATGAATTATTGACATATTTCAACCTATAAATTTATAACCAATGCCCCATACAGACTTAATGTACTGAGGGTCTTTAGGGTCATCACCTAACTTTTGCCTTAGGTTGCTTATGTGCATATCAATAGTTCTCTCTTTGGAGTTGTATTCTATGCCGCTCACAGCGTTTGAGATAGACTCTCTTGAGAGGACTTTATCACTATTTTGCAAAAACAGATGCAGTATGTCATACTCAATTTTTGTCAAATCAAGCAACAAACCTTCTACTTTTATCTCCATATTTGCTTCATCTATTTCAAAGTCCCCTACTTTTTTACTCTTTTTCGTGCTTCTTCTCAATATTGCATTTATGCGTAAAACCAACTCTCTTGGCTCATAAGGTTTTGCCAAATAATCATCAGCACCAAAGTTAAACCCAAGTATTTTGTCACTCATTTCACCGCGAGCCGAAGAGATGATGATGGG
>DJAA01000045.1:0-9656 GCA_002428085.1 Sulfurimonas sp. UBA6014
CCAGAAATTTTTAATTTGCAGGCAACCTTTGCATTTGCATCTACAACTCCCACTTGCCATCTTTTATCTAGCTGCGAAGCACACATCAAACCGCTCGCTCCTGCGCCCAAAATCAGTATATCGTATATTTTCATGCCCACATTATACGATATAATGCGAAGATAATTTCATACAAAAGTAGCAACATGAGCAATACACTCCACATAGTTTCACTAGGCTGTACCAAAAATCTCGTCGACACAGAAGTGATGATGGGCAAACTCCAAAACTTCACTCTCACCGACAACTCAGCTGAAGCCGATGTCATCATAGTCAACACTTGCGGATTTATTGATGCGGCAAAACAAGAGTCTCTCAATACCGTTCTTAACTTGCATGAAGCCAGAAAAGAAGACTCTCTTTTAGTCATGGCGGGGTGTTTGAGCGAGCGTTACAAAGAGGCTCTTATGAGCGATATGCCTGAAGTTGACATATTTACGGGCGTAGGCGATTATGACAAAATCGACGAACTTTTAAGTGAAAAAAAGAGCAGATTTTCCGATAAAGTTTTTCTCATAGACGGTGCCGAGCGAATAGTCACCGGCTCAACATACCATGCTTACATTAAGCTCTCTGAGGGGTGCAACCAAGCGTGCAGTTTTTGTGCCATTCCCTCTTTTAAAGGCAAATTAAACTCTCGCAATTTAGACTCCATTGCCAAAGAAGTTGAGGGCTTGGTAGCAAAGGGATATTTTGATTTTTCTTTTGTTTCCCAAGACAGCAGCTCTTACCTTCGCGACCAGGATGTCAAAGACGGCTTAAGCCTTCTTATTCAAAGAATAGAGCTCATCGAGGGGGTGAAAAGTGCCAGAATTTTATATCTCTACCCTTCGACAACAAGTATGCAACTCCTTAAAAACATCGCAAAAAGTGAGATTTTCCACAACTATTTTGATATGCCCATTCAGCATATCAACGATGATATGCTTCGTTTGATGAAACGAGGTTTCGGCAAAGATAAAACTTTGGAACTTTTAAACTTTATGCGCTCACTTCCAAACTCTTTTGTGCGAACCAGTTTCATAGTCGGTCATCCGCAAGAAACACAAGAGATGTTTGAAGAGATGTGTGCGTTTGCTTTAAGTTTCGGCTTTGACAGAATCAATGTTTTTTCCTACTCCGATGAAGAGACCACGCCAGCCTATGACTTAAGCGACAAAATTTCTTCAAAAACCATTGCAAAAAGAGCACAAATTCTCGGAGATATCGCCTCTAAGTGCACTAAAGACTCTTTACGCCAAGAGATTGGCAAAGAAATCGAGCTTGTCATTGACGCAGAGAGCGATGAACATGCATATCTTTTAAGTGCGCGAAAACTTCTTTGGGCACCTGAAATTGACGGTGAACTCTATGTAAATGACAAAACAAAAGAGGAAGAACTGACTTTTGGCGTTATTTACAAGGCAAAAGTGACCGACCTTGTGGGCACTATTTTAACTGCCACAGTTGACAATGCTTGAGCCTTCCTCACTAGAAATCTTAAAAAATAAAAAAAACCTCTTAGCCTTTTCGGCTGGGGTGGACTCCAGCGCACTCTTTTTTTTACTCCTAAAAAACTACATCAAATTCGACATTGCCATCGTCAACTATCATGTGAGAAAACAAAGCGAAGAGGAACTCCGATACGCTCATGAGCTTGCTTTGACGCATCATCTTAAAATTTACACGTTTGATGCTCCACAAATAGATAAAAATTTTGAAGCAAACGCACGAAAAATCCGATACGACTTTTTTGAAGAACTTATACGAACCCATCATTATGAAAACCTCATCACCGCCCATCATTTAGGAGACAGATTTGAGTGGATGCTCATGCAGTTTTGCAAGGGTGCGGGCTGTGCTGAGATAGCTGGCATGGAGATGGTGCAAAAAAGAGAGGGTTACACTCTTGTCCGCCCACTGCTGAGGCTGGACAAAAAAGAACTATTTGCTTATTTGCATGCCAACCAAATAAAGTATTTTGAGGATGAGAGTAACTTTGACGAGGAGATAAAAAGAAACTCTTTTCGTCACAGTTATGCGGTTCCGCTTTTAGACAAATATCTTGAGGGGATTAAAAAAAGTTTTGACTATTTAGACGAGGACAAAGCAATTTTAGTCCAAGAAGTGCCTATAAAAAAACTCAATGATTTTGCCTATTTTCAAACACTCGGCAATCCAAGAGCCGATATTTTCATCATAGATAAATATCTCAAATCACAGGACTACATGCTCAGCGCTTCGGAGCGAGAACTTCTAAAAACTGGTTTGTGCACACTTGTGGGAAGAAAATTTTTAGTCGCTAAAGAAGAAAATTTTATACTTATAATTCCTTATTTACAAGAAGATTCTCCCATGCCAAAAGAGTTCAAAGAAGCGTGCAGGATTTTAAAAATACATCCACAGCTCAGACCTTATTTTTACAAAAATCATGAAGCTTTTTTAAAAATAAAAGAGTTGCTCACTCTTGGCATAGACTCAAACGATTTATTTACTAGCCGTTAAATCTTTTTTTGTGCTGTAAACCTTCATGGTGAAACTTGAGCGGATGAGTTGATCTTGCCTTTTAAAATGGATAGGAAAGTTAACACCAATAATCCAGCTCCCTTTATTGAGTGCATCTAAAAAATCATAGAAATTTTTTGGAGAGTTAATATTTGAGGTTGTCTCAACCGCGTATACTAAAAATTCCCCCTCGTTATCTTGAGATTTTTCAAGTTTTGAGAGGGTGAGCGTTTTGAAATAATTTTTATACTCTTTTTCAAATCGCTTTGCATTAAAAGAGTTATCAAAAGCTGCAATGATAAGTCTGTTATCACTTTGAAGTTTTTTCAAAGCCGCTAGCGTTTGCTCATGAAAATCTTGATATTTTTTGAGTTCAACATTCTCTTTATAAAGATCTGTTTTTTGCACTCTGTACTCTTTGCCTTTTGGAACTAAAATTAAAAATGAGAACAAAAGGACAAAAATCAGTAAAAATGTAGATAATGCCACAAGATATATATTTTGGCGGCTGATACTTACTTTCATTCTTCTTCCTCAGTTTCTTCTTTTGTCTCTTCTTCTAAAACCTCGGCTTCACCATCGGCTTGCAAATCATTACTTTGCGTAGCAGTATTCTCTTGCAAAGAGTCCTCTTCTATATAGTTGGTTGATACAAATCTTAGCCAACCATTTTTTTCAGGATAAAAACTACTAAAATTTTTATGAAAAATAGAACGTAAAGGTGCCTCTAACATAAAGCTGTAGACATCTTTACTTGGTGTTATCCCGTACAAAATAAGTCCATTACTTAGTAAAGAAGCTTCTGAAAGAGTAATCCTTTGAGGTACTAAATCAAATAAATTGGTGATGGAATCTCTTAAAACTGTATTTTGCGTATAAATCTTTTCACTTAATACAACTTCTTTTTCTATAAATACAATCTTTGATTTCATGGATGCGAGCGAAACATTCAAATCAAGTCTCTCTTGGATAATATCTGCTCTATTTTGGATAAAACGTAGCTCTTTCATGTGCAAAAATGCGTATGTTGAAAAAAGCATAAAAAGTGTCATACCAAAAAATATAAAAAGAAGCTGTAGTTCAGGGGTAATTATACTTTTTTTTCTGACCTTGGTATAGCTAAGCTTCATTTTATCTCTGCCTTTGCCAGATCACAAATCTCTGCACATAAATCTATTTTTCGTATGAAAACACTCAAAAACATCTCTTCTTCAAGATATTTTTTCAAATCCCCGCTCACCCCAATAGCATCAGCAATATAAACTGATTCTACAAATTGGCTCTTATACTTTTCATCTTTATAAAAATGACTTAATGAATTTTTTATCAATGAAAACCTTTGATAATCTTCATTAAGACCCTCTGAAAAATTCGCTGGAATCTCTTTATCATTTGAAAATACCTCTGGTTCATCTTTCATTTCAGAAAACTCTTCCATATCTTCAAAGTCATCTAAATTTTCAATGTTTCCAAAATCATCCAATTCACTTACATCATCTTCAACATCAACATCATCTAAATTGACACTCATGTCAAGCTCTATGTCTGGACTCTCATCCATGGAGAGATCATCTAAATTTTTAAAATGATTCATATCCAAATGGTCTGCAAATAACAACTCACTATGGTCAAACACAACCAAAGAGAGAGAACTCTCTTGAATAAGTACGTACATAGACATGTGCGTGTCTATTTTATCTTTAAAAAATCTCGCTAGAACGATAAAAGGGGAAAAAACAAAATCAATACCAATTCGAGCATACTCTTTTTTTACCATGTGCAAATCAGAATTAGAGGTGTAAAAAACCCATCTCTCAGCATAACAAAGAGATTTTGAAGCATTGATGTCAAAAAACTGGGAAAAAGACTTAGATTTACAAGTTGGAGCTGCCCCTTGCGAATGGGATGTGTCCAAGATAGAGATATAGTGAAATGGCGATTCGTTTACATAAGATTTTATAAAATTTTCCATTCTAACATCAAGCAAAGTTGTCTTAAAACTCTCCTCAACACTTTGAATAACTTTATCTTTTGCACACTCTTCTATATACACAACAGTTTTTGAACGGTGAATCACTATATTAATAAATACTTTATGATACAAACCTTCAAAAAGTTTACTTAACACTCTTTACTCTCCCCACAAAGAGGATGAGATTTACTGTAATTTTGTTGTTTCAATGCACTGCCTAGTTTCGTATAAATTTGCGTCGTAGCCATAGAAGAGTGACCTAAAAGTTCACTTACATCTGCGATGGGTGCGTTGTTATTGAGCAACACCGTAGCATATGAGTGGCGAAGTTGATGCGGAGTCACCTTGAGAGCTACTCTCTTAAAGACCTTAGTTACGATATATCTTAGACTATTTTCGCTTAATTTTTCTCTATTTTGCTCAAAAAGAAATGTTTTTGGAGCATGTGCGGCTAGATACTCCTCAAGCAAAATCTTTGTTGATTTTAAAAGTGGAACATCTCTTTGTTTCTTTGCTTTGCCTAAAACTCGAACCCATTGGCTTGAAATATCTCTCAGTTGCAACGAAGCAAGCTCTGAAATCCTCAATCCCAAAGTGTAAAGCAAAACTATCACCAAGCGCTCTTCTAAGTCTGCATGGGAAATTGCCTTCATAATATGTGCATGTTGGATTGGTTTTGGAAGTGTTTTTGCAACTTTGATACTCTCATCAGATTTTAAAATAATATTGAGATTTTGGTCATGAAGATACTTTACAAATGAACGAATAGCACTCAATTTTCTTGAAATCGTTTTTGGATTCAAGTGTGCTATTTTGATTCGGTAAGGCATAATATTAAAAATCAACTGCGTCTCTTCTTCAATGATTTCAATATATTTAAAAGCTTCATCAAGCACTTCATCATAACTTTTTATCGTCAAATCAGAGTAGCCTTTGAAATTTTCAAGAGATTGAAGAAACTCTTTTTTATATTTATTTATCAATTTTTTCAAGAAGTTTCTCAAATTCTACTTGGTATCTTGATGCATCTTTGACCAATTCAGTATCGGTGACAACGCTCGGAGCAAGTTTAAGATGTGCGCTAAGCATTATTTGAGCAATGATTCTTATTTTTGCTTTATCGGCATCTAAAATACTCTCTTGAGCAGCAATTGCAGTTATTTGTTTCATATACTTTTTAGCATCTTCTATATATTTTATATATTTCATTGAAGTGAGCGATTGAGCCATGATGGTTGCTGCCATTCGATTATAACGATCCAAAGCAAAAGCCTCTCTTGATAAAGCCAAAGCCTCTTTATACTCCCCCATTTCATAATGATATTTTGCTTTAAGCGATTTTTCATACGAGGGATGTGACAAAAAATATCCGCCCATGACAAAAAGAAATAACACTGCTAAAATTGGAAAAAATATCTTAGTACTCATGTTTGAAAAACTCCTTTTTAATAAGAGATTTTGCCTCTTCTAAGTCCATCTCACTGACATCAAGCATCCCTGAGGAGTAGAAATTTAAAGTGCCAAAAGGCTTAGGGACTCTAAATTTATCCCAAGAATCAAATTCCCAATATCTCGATGGGATGATATTTACCAACACTATTTTTACTTTTGCTTTTTGCGCCATGATGATGATGCCATCAGCGACTTCACGACGAGGACCTTTTGGTCCATCAGGAGTTATACCGATATCGTAGCCATCTTTGAGTGCTTTTATACCCTGAATCAGAGCCTTTGCGGCGTTTCTATTTGAAGAGCCCGCTATAGTGTCAAGCCCAAAATACTTTATAGTTTTAGAGATAAGATTTCCATCAAAATGGCTTGATATTAAAACTTTTGCATGAGGGACTTTTCTGTAATAAAAATAAAGATATGGCAACATGAGAAGCTCGCCATGCCAGCAAGCAAAAATGGTTGGCTCATCGCCAATTTTGGCGATGGTGTGAAACTTTTTTTTGTTTGTCAAAGAGAGAAAGCGAATAAATAAAGAGCCTAGAAAAGGGACAACAAAGAGTGCCAAGGCACGAGAGAATTTTTTAAGCAACGATCTCACCAGTTAAAATCGTTCTGCCGATACCAATGATTTTTACATCTCGAAACTCACCTAGTAACTCCTCGGAGCCCTCGACTCGGATAAGGAGATTATTGTCACTTCTTCCAGCTATAAACATATCTCGGTTGAGTGTTTCAAAGTACACTCTGTAAACATTTCCCAAAAGTTTGGCATGTTTTTTATCTATGATTTCATCATTGAGTCCCTGCAGAAAACTGAGTCTCTCAGATGCCACATCATCCTCTACCATATTTGTAAAATGCTCTGCCTCAGTGTGTGGACGGGGAGAATATTTAAAAGAAAAAATTTGATCAAACTCAACTTGTCGCACAACATCGATAGTTTCTTGAAAATCTTCATCACTCTCACCCGCAAAACCGACAATTATATCAGTACTTATGCTCGCCTGCGGACACATACTCTTTAACATCTGCACACGGTTCAAAAACCACTCTTTTGAGTAGCCTCGTTTCATATCTTTGAGCACTTTACTAGAGCCACTCTGGAGTGGCATATGCATCGATTTACAGATTTTAGGGTTGGTTGAAAACTCTTCTATAAACTCATCGTCCATATGAAAAGGGTGCGGTGAAGTAAAGCGAATTCTCAAAAGATTTTCTATTTTACTGAGCCTTCTTAAAAGCTCTGTAAAATTTACTTTTTCATGTTCACCTGAAAATCTACGGCCGTAATTATTTACATTTTGTCCCAAAAGAAAAACCTCTTTTGCACCAGAATCAGCCAAACGGCTCGCTTCTTTCAAAATCAGTTCAGTTGGAATCGAAATCTCCTCTCCTCTCGTTTTTGGAACGATACAAAAAGTGCAAGATTTGTCACAACCAATAGAGATATTGATAAAACCTTTATAAGGTGAGGAGCGAAAATCTTGGAATGCAAAAGCGCTCTCATCATAGTTTATGTCTATCTCCACCGCCTTGTCTTTATGCAAAACTTCTGTAATTTTAGAAACATTTCTTGCCCCTAAAACAAAGCTGACATAAGGTGCGCGTTTGAGTATTTCCTCTCCCAAATGTGAAGCGGTACAACCACACACACCTATTTTAGCCCCTGCTTTTTTGTTTTTCTGAAAACCACCTAGCTCTGAAAAAAGTTTATGAACAGGTCTCTCTCGTACCGAGCAAGTATTTATCAAAATAAGGTCCGCCTCTGTAAAATCTTCTACGACTTCATAGTTTTCTTTCTCTTGAAGTTCAGCAATCATATGCTCACTATCACGAGAATTCATCGCACAACCTAGTGTTTCAATAAATAATTTTTTACGCATCTTAACCCTATTTTATAATGTGTACTTGGTACATGTATTCATTATCTGAGAGTCCATATTTCACTTCATTCATATAAAAACTTTTCCCTTTTGCTTCAAAATAATCTTGAAGTTCAAGTAAGTCTTTATGTGAATTTTCTCTGTCAAAGTAAAAAATAACGCTATCTTCTTTTTCTATTTGTGCTTCCATTTTATCTAAATCAGCTTTTTTTGGCTTTGAAGCAATATCTGTTCGTGCTAATTTTAAATCCATTTTGTATCCTTATTTTTAGGTTAAAAGTTTTGCATTATATAGAAACTGTACTAAAAAGTCTATTAAAGATATTTTTAGTAGTTTTACTATACAATCACAAACTACGTAAGAAATCCCCACTAATTATCATTAGACTTCTTGCAAGAAGTCACCTATTTCAAAGAGGTAACTTTAGTGACCAAAGTGATATGAACGTAGTAAAATAAAGTTCTTATGTAACAAGCTTCAAACCAATTAAATTTTAAAGGCACAAAGTATGGAAAAAATATTAGATATCATCGATGCAATCGCACATGAAAAAGGTCTCCAACCTGAACAAGTTAAAGAGGCACTTAAAACAGCTTTTATTCAAACTGCAAAACGGGTGATAAATAACAAATTTGCTTTTGAAGCCACCATCGATAAAGAGACAAAAACCATGCTTCTTAATCAAACCATTACCGTAGTTGCCAATGAGGATGAAAAGCTCCAAGATCCAAATATCGCACCTGCTTATATCTCTATCAGTGACGCACGAGCGTATGATAACCAAGTAGAACTTGAAGACCAACTCCAAATCGAGCATAAAATTGAAGATTACGGGCGAACTGCAGCCTCTTCACTGCATCGTGAAATTGAGTACCATATTCAAAAATTAGTAGAAGATGATATTTTTAACAAATATAAATCCAAAATCGGAGTGCTCGTCTCAGGTCGCGTTACAAGAGTTGATGAAAAGAGTTCCACTTATATAGAAGTCGATGAAATTCGTGCTGTATTACCTATGAAAAACCGTATAAAAGGGGAATTTTTCAAAGTTGGTGATCACATAAAAGCAGTTGTAAGACGCGTTAACATGGACAAAGAAAACGGCATACAGATAGAACTCTCACGTACAAGCCCGAAATTCTTAGAAGAGCTTTTATCCCTAGAAGTTCCTGAAATCGCCGATGGAACCGTTATCATAGAGAGATGTGCCCGCATTCCAGGTGAGAGAGCAAAAATAGCACTTATCAGCACACATGCACAAGTTGATGCTGTAGGTGCGACTGTCGGGGTCAAAGGTGTTCGTATTAATGCAGTCAGTCAAGAGCTTATCGGCGAAAATATCGACTGTATCGAGTTTACCTCCATCCCTGAACTTTTTGTCTCTAGAACCATGAGCCCCGCTATCATCTCTCATGTGCAAATTATAAAAGATGCAGCTGGTGTTAACGAAAAAGCTATCATAACACTCCCTGCAGACCAAAAATCAAAAGCTATTGGCAAAAGCGGTATCAACATCCGCCTCGCTTCTATGCTTACAGGGTTAAATATAGAGCTTGTAGAAAACAATAGCAAAACAAACAAAGAAACAGGCGAGATAAAAGAAGCCAAGGATGGAGTAGACGCGCTTCAAGCGTTGTTTAGCTAGTAGTACATGCCGCTCGTCGCTCTTGGAGGTACGACTTTAAAAATACCTAGCAATGGTATTTTCACACGAGTCGTACCATTGCGTCATCAAAGCCCATAGGTGCGACTCAAGTCGCACTTCCGAAAAAGCAAAAAAACATTTCCACATGCCAACCTAACAACCCTGAACCCCGTCATTACA
>DJAA01000045.1:9721-11609 GCA_002428085.1 Sulfurimonas sp. UBA6014
CATTAGATTGCCGCGTTTCACTCTTGGAAGTACGACTTTAGTCGTACCATTGTGTCATCAAAGCCCATAGGTACGACTCGTGCGTAAAATGCCATTGGTTAGCATTTTTGAAAGTCGTACTTCCGAAAGAGCATTTTTCCACATGATAAGCTTTTCTACTCTCTTTTCATATACGGGTTTAACTTCATTAAAATCAAATCTGCGAGTATATTTCCAAGCAAAGTTAAAAATGCGGTTATCATTAAAGTCCCCATGATGATAGGATAGTCTCGGCTCATGGCACTCATATAAAAGAGTTGTCCCATTCCCTCAATGGCAAAAATAGACTCTAGGATGACACTTCCGCCGATAAGTCCTGGGAGCGATAAACCCAAAAGTGTTACTATAGGAGGCATAAGATTTGGAAGTATATAGTAACGGAGTAAATTTTTTTTGCTTATGTTACGGGAGAGTGCAAAGTAATAATAATCACTCTTTAATATCTCTAAAGTCAAAGAACGGATATAGATGATCATGCTTCCAAGTCCTACAAATATCATGACACTCACAGGAAGAGCCAAGTGCCACGCCATGTCAAGGTAATTTGCCAAACCTGTTTTTTCTTCTATGGAGTGCAAACCTGCGATGGGGAAAAGATTCAAGTTTACGCTCAAGAGTATGATAAGAATAAGGGCTAAATAAAATGAAGGCATAGAAAAGGAAACAAGCGAGAGTTGACGTATGAAATAGTCAGACTTTTTTTCGTAATTCATCGCGGCTTTTATCCCAAAATAGAGGGAAAGGACAAAAACTGCCACAAGAGCTATTATGTTCATAACCAGCGTCACACCTAGACGTTTGAGTATTTCACTGCTTACCTCTTGCCCGCTTACAAAACTAATGCCAAAGTTGAGGGTCAAAATATTGTACACCCAATCTCTATACTGTACAAACAAAGATTTATCGAGCCCATAAACAGCTTTGAGTTGTGCAATGGCTTCTTCAGTCATATTTGGGTTGAGTTCACCGCCTGCAAAAAAACTGTTTGGTGCTGCATGAATAGCTAAAAAAGAGAGGACAGAGATAAGAAAAAGCATAAAAAGAACATAAGAGAGTTTTTTAAGGAGTTGTGTCATGGGAGAATTATAACAAAATTTGAAAAAAATAAAGAGAAAAAAACTCTCCCAAAAAGGGAGAGACAACTAATAAGGGTTTATTAGAAGTTTAGAGTTAAGTATGCTTGAACGATATTTACAGCATCAGCACCATCAGTGTCTATATTACAATAAGCTAATGTAGCATTTAAAGGACCAAAAGTTTTACCAGCAGTTACAGTAACTTCTGTTAAATCTGTATTGTCAGGTTGGTGATCTACTAAAGTAACAAATAAACCTAAATCAACCATTCCTTGAACTGGAGATGTTACTGTTAAATTGATAGCTGAAGTGTCTGCTTGTGTGATTTGACCATAAGACCACCATGCTTCAGTATAAAGTTTTGATTGAGCATATGTTGTGCTTGTAGCTGTGTTGAAACCAGAAGGTCCATCTTCACCTACTTGTGAGTAAGCAACTTTAGCAGTAAACATATCTTTCATCTCGTAACCTAACATTACTGCGTAAACATCTGTTTCAAGTGTTGATCCAGCAAGATCTGAGAGATCCATAGCTGAATACTGAGCACCAGCCATAATACCATCCATACTTACATCAGCTTGTAACCAATATGCTTGAGCAACTCTAGAAACATCATAATACCAAGCTTGAACAGTTAAAGGCTCAAGTGAATTGTTAATAGCAGCAATTGCGTATGCGCCATCAGTACCGTAAGTTCCAAAATTGCCATTTGCATTTACAATTGGACCCATTGCTAAACCAAGTCCAGCTACATTACTGCCCAAAGTTGTTTG
>DJAA01000045.1:11652-13756 GCA_002428085.1 Sulfurimonas sp. UBA6014
GGAATATCTTGGTTGATTAAAACAGCCGCTTCGAAAGTATTTTTCTCAATTGACCATTTTTCAGTAAACGCCAATGGAGTATCTAATTCCATACGACCAAGTTTTACAGTTGATTTACCTGCAGTAGTAGCTACCCATGCTTCATTGAACCAGTTCGCGTTTTCAACTTTAGCACCGCCAAGACCATCAGCATAGCTTGCACCAGTTCCAGCTACAGCAGTGTGAGAACCACCCCAAACACCAGATACAAAGTTATTCTCTAGTCCTAAAGTAGAAAGAACTGTATAACCAGCACCTGTACTAATAGAAACTAGGTCATTTTTCACTAAATCAGCAGAAATATTTAAATTTAAGCCGATATCCGCAAATGATGAATCTTTTTCAAATAAATCACCACTAACATCTTGAGTACCATAAAACACTTGTGCATTACCAGACATTTTGATATTATCAACTGCGAATGCACTTGAACCTACTAGTAGCGCTGCTACCAAACTCATTTTTACTATTTTCATATATTCTCCTTGTTTTTAGGCATTATAAAATGCATAACGTTAAATTATAAAGACTTTTAACAATTATGTCAAGTCCTCGCACTACTTACAATACATTTACGAATATATTGTAACACTTTGGAAACAATTCAGGCACATTAAAATGGTTAAATTTTCATCATCGTTTTATACTATACTTACACTATGAAAAAATTTACTCCTCTCTTAATGCTCATACTTAGCCTTTTGTTTCTTACTTCATGTAATTCTACCCAAGCGCTTAGCCCCACACAAAACAAAACACTTCACAATCTAACAAGGCCTGCAGAGAAAAAAGAAGCTGGCATCATGCAAAGATCACTTGACGACTGGCTTGAAAAAGATTGGACACCTACAGTAGAAAAAAATGCGGCTATAAAAAAAATAAACGAAAATAAAGAGAGGAACTTCACTCTTCAAGAGTACGTAGATAAAGTAGCCGCTTACGCAGGAGACGATAATGAAACAACAAACACGTCACACTCAGAAGAAATGAATGTTCTGCCAGCGATAGGCGCGCACTAAGGCGAAATAGAAATCCCGTCATGCGCCAAGGAACGAAGCAATCTAAAAGCCGGCTATAGATTGCCGCGCTTGGCTCGCAATGACGAAGTGTGATGTTAGCATGTGGAAATGTTGGAGGCTTGAAAATGAAAGGAGTTTTTACTCCTTGTCATTTCCTCTTTCGTCCCAGCAAAGTACAGTTTTGCCTTCTTCATTTTTTTCTATGGCTGCCATTCCCATAATATTGTAACCTGCGTCGACGTAGTGAACTTCGCCTGTTACGCCTGATGCCAAATCACTCAGTAAGTACATAGCAGAGTTGCCTACTTGGTCTGTTGTGACGTTTTGTTTGAGTGGTGCGTTTGCTTCGTTCCAGTTGAGTATCTGTTTAAAATCACCAATCCCTGCTGCGGCGAGTGTTCTGATAGGTCCTGCTGAAATGGCGTTTACTCTTTGCCCTTTCGCACCAAGTTCTACTGCCATGTAGCGCACAGTGGATTCTAGTGCCGCTTTTGCAACACCCATGACGTTGTAGTTTGGTATGTATTTTGGTCCGCCGAGGTAAGAGAGTGTGAGCACTGAAGCGTTATCACTCAAAACAGACTCCAAACGGTTTGTGAGGTCAATGAGAGAATAGACTGAAACATCCATAGCAATAGCAAAAGCTGATTTTGTTGTTTTCATAAATGGCTCTGAGAGTGCTTCTTTTGGAGCAAAGGCAACTGAGTGGACTAAAAAGTCGATTTTACCAAAGTCTTTTTCTATAAGCGCGGCAATGCCCGCCATATGTGTTTCGTTTCCGACATCAAGTTCATACACTTTGTCGCTTCCAAACTCTGCGGCTATAGGTTCAACTCTTTTTTTAAGTGCATCGTTTAAGTAGGTAAATGCCATTTCGGCACCCTGCTCTGCACACGCTTTTGCTATACCGTAGGCTATAGATTTATTATTTGCAAGACCTACGATGAGACCTTTTTTACCTTTCATTATCATGAATTGCATTTCCTTTGTTTGTGTTATAAATAAACTAAATTTTCACTCATTGCGATGATGAACTCCGTCATTGC
>DJAA01000045.1:13888-37274 GCA_002428085.1 Sulfurimonas sp. UBA6014
ACCGCATGACGACCGTGGGAACCACAATGACGAAACCGCCGTCACTGCGAGCAAAGCGCGGCAGTTTACTACTTACTTACTTCTTGCGCAAAATTTATCATAGCGTTAAAATCTTTTACTATCAGTGCAGCGCCGCCGACTAAAACACCGTCAACACTTGGGAGTGCCAAAACTTCTTTTGCATTTGCAACTTTGACGCTTCCGCCGTATAGCAACGGCGCACTACATTTTTGCTTAAGTTTTGCGTGTAAGTCTTCTATATCTTCAAGAGTCGGAGTAAGACCTGTCCCTATTGCCCAAACTGGCTCATAAGCGATGATGAGATTTTTGTACGTTAAGTCGATGCCTTCGTACTGCGCATCTATGTAGTCCATCATTGCTTTTTCGCCTGCTTCTCGTAGAGAAAGTGGTTCGCCTACGCAGTAGACTATTTTGAAACCTAAGTTTTTGTAAAAGTTGTATTTTTTCACAAGCACTTCTTGTGATTCGCCTAAAACATGACGTCTTTCACTGTGACCGATGAGAATCGTAGTGATGCCAAACTCTGCTAAGTGGTCGGCTCCTATTTCACCCGTGAAGGCTCCATTTGCGGCAGCGTAGGCATTTTGAGCGCCTACGATTACTTTCCCCTCATGCGCATTAAGACTTGAAGATGCAGGAAATACAAGCACTTCCTGCGTCGTTTTATTTGCGTCAATTAAGTTCTCCAGAGCAGTTAAATACTCTGAAGTTTGTTTACGTGTGAGGTTTGTTTTTAGGTTTGCTGCGATTATCATTAATCTTCCTCGCCATCATCAACCATAAGTTGCGCTACACCTGGTAAAACTTTACCTTCTAAAAGTTCGAGTGAAGCACCACCACCTGTGGAGATGAAAGTGAGTTCATTGTCAAGACCGATTCTTTGAACCAAGTCTGCCGTGTCCCCGCCACCTACGACTGTTGTAGCATAACTGTCTGCTACGAAGTGTGCTATTTTGTTCGAGCCGCGTGCAAATTTTTCTATCTCATACACACCCATCGGTCCATTCCAAAGCACTGTTTGAACGTTGTTTAAAACTTCTCTATAAAGTCTTACTGTTGCGGGCCCAATATCGAGTCCCATCCAACCGTCTGGAATTTCTTGCGCTGTTACCATTTTACTCACAGAATCTTCTGAAAATTTATCAGCAACGACGATATCAACAGGAAGGTAAAACTTCACGCCGAGTCTTTTTGCTTCGTCCATGATGTGCTGTGCATCTTCAAGCAAATCATCTTCAACCAAAGAAGCACCGACGTTGTAGCCGAGTTGTTTTAAAAATGTAAACGCCATTCCCCCGCCGATGAGGATTTTATCAACTCTTGGAAGTAAGTTTACAAGGGCTTCAAGTTTTCCTGAAACTTTTGAACCGCCGACTATAGCAGCAAAAGGACGGACAGGTTTTTTGATAAGTTTGCTAAAAAATTCTATCTCTTTTTGAAGTAAAAATCCGCCAGCTTTGTGGTCATTGTCAAACAGACGTGTAATCCCCTCAACTGAAGCGTGTGCACGGTGACTTACACCAAAAGCGTCGTTGACATAAAACTCAGCCATACTTGCTAATTTTGCAGAGAGTGCTTTATCATTTTTTGTCTCACCTGGTTCATAACGTAGGTTCTCTAGCAACAAAATCTCATTGGGCTGAAGTGCAGCAGCCTTAGACATAGCGTCCTCGCCTACAACATCTTTTGCTAAAATAATTTCTCTCTGAAGGAGTTTATTGAGTCTTTTTGCAACTGGAAGCAGAGAGTCTTTTGCCACAACTTTCCCCTCAGGACGACCTAAATGTGATGCAATAATAACAGCACAATCACGGTCAAGACAATAGTTAATAGTAGCCAGTGCTGAACGGATACGACGGTCATCGGAGATATTTCCATAATCGTCCATCGGTACATTAAAATCACATCTGATAAAAACTTTTTTCCCTGCTAAATCTAAATCTTTTATATTTAAGAGTTTCATTTCTTTTCCTATTTGCTAATATGCAGAGCCATATCTAAGAGTCTTGTAGAATAAGCCCATTCATTATCATACCAAGCCATTATTTTGAGCATATCGCCGCCTATAACCTGCGTTAAATCTTCGGCAACTACTGCACTATAATCACAGCCAACAAAATCTTGAGACACACGCATTTTTTTATCTATGAGCAGCAAACCTTTAAGTTTCGTATCTGCCATTTCATTCAGCACTCTGTTTACTTCTTCTTTTGAAGTTTTGTTTTTTACCACAACATTTAAGTCAAGCATAGAAACATCTGGTATGGGAACGCGAACACTTTGACCATGAAGTCTCCCTATAAGCTGGGGTAAAACCAAACCGATAGCTTTGGCCGCACCCGTACTTGTTGGTATCATATTTATCGCACTTGCTCTTGCTCTTCTCTTGTCTTTGGAGTGGTGGATAACATCTAAAATGTTTTGATCATTTGTGTAAGAATGGATAGTCGTAATAAGACCCTTTTCAATTCCAAATGCATCATCAATCACCTTGGCTACAAGACCCAAACAGTTCGTCGTGCAAGAGGCATTGGAGACTATTGTTTGACCTTCATACAAATGTTCGTTGACACCCATAACAAATGTAGCTGTTTTTTCATCTTTTGAAGGCGCTGAAAAAAGAACTTTTTTTACGCCGTTATCAATATGAACCTGAGAACTCTCTTGCGTTAAAAACGCACCTGTACACTCTAAAACTATGTCGGCGCCACAATCTGCAAATTTTAAATTTTTAGGATCGCTTTGTGAAAAGACTCGGATACTTTTGCCGTTGATGCTGATATGATTTTCGTCAATTCTTGCAACATCCCCAGAAAAAGATCCATGAACAGAGTCATTTTCAAGCAAATAAAGAACTAAATCCATACTTGCCATATCGTTAATCGCAACAAGCTCTACATCATGTCTCATGGATGCAATTCTAGTTACACAACGACCGATTCTGCCAAATCCGTTAATTGCAACCCTTAATACCATTTCACTTCCTATCTAAAAATAAACCATATTATTTTATCTTTAATAAGCTATAATTCGCTTTAAATTTGGAATACGAATGGAAAATATTGCACTCTTTGGCGGCTCTTTTGACCCGCCTCATATCGGTCATGAAGCAGTTGTAAAAGCTTTACTCGATTTTAAAGGTATAGATAAGGTCGTCATTATGCCGGCATATCTCAGCCCGTTCAAATCAAGCGCACACGCGAGCGCATTGCTTAGACTTCAATGGCTACAAAAAATTTTTAGTGCTTATCATAATGTATGGGTTGATGACTTTGAGGTGCAACAAAAACAAAAAGTCTCAACCATTGAAACTGTTCAATACCTTTTGACAAAGTACAAAAAGATTTATGTAGTTTTAGGGGCAGACAATCTTGCGTCATTGCCCAAATGGGAGAGATATGAAACACTCAAAAATCTGGTGACTTTTATTGTTGCCCACAGAGATGCCATAGAGATTCCAAGAAACTTTTTAGACTTAAAAATAGATGTAGATATCTCTTCAACACAGTTGCGAAAGCACGTAGAGATATCAAAATTATCAAACACATGCGCAAAAGAAATTGCGCAATATTACAAGGAAATCAATGTTAACTAGACTAGAAAAAATCACAAGCGTACTTGACAAAAACAAAGCAGAAGCAATCGAAGTGTTTGATCTTCGTGATAAAAATTATTTTGTAGATTATGCGATTATTGCATCCTCACTTGGTTCAAGACACACTTTGGCTTTGCTTGATCACCTCAAAAAAGATTTAAAACCTGCTGAGAAATTCAACCATGTTGACGAGAGTGGCGACTGGATTGTAATAGACTTGGGAGATGTTTTGATTCATATCATGACACCAGAATACAGAGTCAAATATGATATGGAGAGCTTTTTAACACAGCTTGCAACTAAAAGAGAAGGTGACGCACTCTAACGCGTCGGACAAAATTAGTGAGCAATCGTATTGATTGCCACACTTTTCTCATCTTCTTGCGTCCCATTTTCTAAAATATTTTTAAAATTATAAATCGCCTCAACATACCGAACAGGCTCATTGCCTCGTGCGTAACCATGTTTTAAAGTTTGGTAATACTTTTGCTGTGAAAGAAGTGGCAAAACTTCTTTTAAATCCTTCCAACTATTTGCATCATACCCCATTTTAAGAGCCAATTTTCTTGCATCCAAAATATGTCCTAAGCCAACATTATAAGAAGCCAAAGCAAATTTTAAACGATTTTCTCCTTGCACTTCGATAGGAACTAGCTTCATCAAATCCCTGAGATATCGCGTTCCACCCTCTATACTTTGTCTTGCATCAACACGGTCTTGCACACCTAAAAGTTTTGCTGTTGCAAGCGTTAACATCATCATACCACGAACACCCGTAAAGCTCGTAGCCTCTGGGTTCCAGTGTGACTCTTGATAAGAGATGGCGGCAAGAAGTGTCCATGGAATATCATATTTTTTTCCAACTTTCATAAAATAGTTTTTGTATTTAGGAAGTCGTGATTCTAATCTTTTATAAAACATTTTTGTATTGTAATAATCAAAAAACATAACCGAGCTGTAGTAATGATCCTTAAGCTGTGCCAAGCCTCCTGACTGGATAAAATTGTTCAGCCATGCATAGAGATTTTCTTCTAATTTTTCAGAGTCAGGAGCCAGAACCCAAGCAAGTTGTTCTCGTTTTCCTATAGTAAAAGCTAGTACCATTTCGTTAAAATATCGAAGATTAATGGCATAAATATTTGAATCAGCCAAAGTACAATCTATCTCGTTTTTAGAGACTTTTTCAAGAAGTTCTTCTGTGGAGTATTCAGAAGTTAGTGAAACATTTATATCATACCCCTCGTCTTTTAAATCTTGGAGGACCTGAGAATAACTTGTTGACTCTCCAACCGTTATTGAAAGCCCTGCTAAATCCTCCACATCCTCTGGAAATTTTCCACGCTCAAGGAGTCTTCTGTTGCAAATAACTTGTTCTTGAACTTCAAAATAAGAGGGTCCAAAATTAAAAGTTTTTTCTCGCTCTTTTGTTTTAGCAAGTGCTGCTGATGTGATATGAATATCAGGATTTTTGCTAAGTTCTATCGCTTCTTTGATTGTATTTGCAGCGGTGATTTTGAGCTCAACTCCCAAATACTCTGCATAACTATTGAGCAAATCATATTCAAAACCTTGAGGACCCTGAGGACCAATATAGTAGGTCGAAGGGCTATTTAACAGTACTACATTCAATGTTTGATTTGCTTTAATTTCATCCAAAAGAGAGGGCGCTGAAATTTTATAAAAAGGGATATATACAGAGTGGCTAAACCAGCCAAACATAAAAAAAGAGACTGCAAAAAATGCAGTGAGCATAACTCTTTGATTTTTATTCATGACCCTAGTTTACAGAATAAAAACTTACGCAAATATAAAACGATTCACTCCATTTTCATACTCATGTGCCAAAACCTGACCATGAGACTTCAAAATAGAATCAACAAGGTAGAGCCCTAAACCAAAACTATTTTTAGATGGATTCTCTTTTGTAAAGGGTTCTATGTAGTAATGAAGCGGATGCGACAGGCGTTCACCCTTGCTCTCAAACGAGAGTTCATGATGTATCATCGTAATTTTGACATGTTTATCGGGAGAGTATTTTATCCCATTATCAATCATATTTTTTATGGCTGTTGTATAAAGTCTATAGGATGCTATAATTTTCTCATTAGCTGGTATATCAACACTCACACAGCTCCTCTCAACCATAGCCATATCCATCGCACCATCTATAATATCAATGAGTCGATACTCTTTAAAATTTCTTTTGTCATGCGTACTTGTTACCTCTTCAATCATAGCAAACTCAGTAACAAGACTTTCAAGTCTTCCAAAAATCGAGCTGAATCTATCTTTTTGTTTTTGAGATTCAAGCATTTGTGTTGCTATCGTCCCCTTGGCGATAGGAGTTTTTAGCTCATGCATAATGTTTCGTAAAAAAAGTGTTCGTGATTCTAAAATAGTATTTATCTTTTCTCTTGTTGCTTCAAGTTCGTTTGAAATCATAGCAATTTCATCACTGCCTCTCATTTTAAAAGAGATTTTTAAATCTCCATTTCCAAATTGTGCGATTTTTTTTCTCAAGCGCAAAAGAGGTTTAAGTTTTTGTAAAACAAGAAAAAATGAGATAGAGAGAATCGCAATGATGGTCGTATAAGAGTATAAAATATTCCAAGGTCTATAAGGCTCAAGTTTTTCATCTTCAATCATCACGGAACCGTTTTGAGTCTCAAGATGAAAGTAAATATTTTTTTTAAAATGAATCATTGTAGCTTGCATTTGAGCATAAATTTTCTGGGCATAAAAGCCTTTTTCATTAAATGTGAGAGCTTCATCGACACGCTTAAAACCCTCTTTTTTTAAAACTTCACCTTTTTTTAAAATATTTTTTACAACTTTTGGATCTTTTTCTATTCTAAAATTGTAAACAGCAAGATTTGCTTCAAGCATAATAAAAGAGTTTTCTTTTTGCTCATGTTGACGAAAAATTTGTGTGATGACGGAGTATTTTGTAAAAATATTATCAATATGCTGCTCTCGATTGAGCTTATAAAACTCCCAAAAAACAAGACTCACACTCACCAAAGAAGTAGTGAGTGCAAAAAGAACGGTAATAAGAACGGCGTGTTTGTTCATAAAAGATGTTACTTAAGTAACTTATACCCCACACCTCTAACCGATTCTATAAGCGTTTTATCACCGAGCTTATTTCGGATTCTCCCCACCATTACATCTATACTTTTGTTTGAAGAGTCCTCATTTATCGCATTGACATTATGAATCAAATCTTCACGAGAGACGACAAGTCCCTGCTTTGTAATCATGTAAGAGAGGATACCAAACTCTGCATTTGTGAGGTCTATATTTCTCCCTTTATAAGCAATATTCATAGAAGATTTATCACATTTGAAGTCACTTTTAGACTCTTCTTTTGCCTCTGTTTTTGCCTCATATCTTCTTAAAACCGAGTGAATTCTTGCTTCAAGTTCTCTTGGGTCATAAGGCTTTGGAAGATAATCATCCGCACCGAGCTCAAGAGCTTTTACCTTGTCGGTTACATCACTTCTTGCAGAGGAGATAATGATAGGGATATCTTGACGCTCCCGTATCGCCTCGCACACTTCTAAACCATCCATTCCTGGGAGTGTTAAATCCAAAATCACCAAGTCAAAAGGTTCCAACTTCAATATACTTACAGCCTTAAAAGGGTCATCTTCAGTGATAACCTTAAACCCAAACTGCTCAAGATACTCTGTAAGTATTTCAGCTAATTCCAAATCATCTTCAATCATTAATATTTTATTCATATGCAAAGTTTAGCAAATATCAACTAACAAGCGGTTAATTTGGCTATTTTTCTATTCTCACATTATGAATTTTGTTACATTGTATGCGATAAAAGCCAAGCCGTACGCCGCTATAGAGGTAAAGGCAAGGAGATAAAAGAAATATTTTATCCCTCCTGCTTCACGCGTAAAGACAACGGAAGCCGCTAAACATGGGAGATAGACCATGATAACTACAATAAATGAAATGGCAGATGCAAAAGGAATATTTTTACTAATAGCAGAAATCAGCGATGAATTTTGCTCATCAACCTCAGAGCCTAAAGAGTAAAGAACACCTAAAGTCGAAACTACAACTTCTTTCGCGGCAAGCCCTGTTTGAAGCGCTATACTCATCTTCCAGTCAAAGCCCAGCGGTGCAAAAATTGGCTCAGAAAATTTGCCTATTTGCCCCAGATAGCTCTGCTCCAAATGCTCAACTGAGAACTTATTTGCAAGACTTTGCTTCTCTTTCTCACTTTGTGCCATTTGTATTTTATTCTCATACTCACTTTTTAACGCTTCATGATGTGGATAATTGCTTAAAAACCACACAAGCATCGAAGCTGCTGCGATAAAAGTACCCGCTTTTTTAAGATACATGAGCGTTTTAGTTAAAACCGTATGCCAAATAAGTTTCACAGAAGGAAGTCTGTACTTTGGCATCTCCATAACAAAGGGCTCATCCACCCCTTTAAAAGCAGTAAGTTTGAGTATTTTTGCTGCGATAAGACCCAACATTGCTCCTGAGATGTAAATTATAAACAAAATATTCCCCGCCATTTCAGGAGAGAAAAAAGCACCTGCAAAAAGGACATATACGGGAAGTCTTGCGCCACAGCTCATAAATCCTATGATAAATAATGTCAAAAGCCTATCTCTATCATTTTTCAAAATTCTCGCACTCATGTAAGCAGGGATAGAGCAGCCAAAACCCGTCACAAGCGGGATAAAAGACTGCCCATGAAGACCAAACTTATGGAAAAAACCATCAAGTAAAAAAGCGACCCGCGACATATATCCTGTACTTTCCAAAAGAGCGATTCCTATAAAAAGGATGATGATGTTTGGGAGAAAAAGGATAACTGCACCGACTCCTGCAATGATGCCATCTACAACCAAAGAACGGACATTATTATTACTAATAGTTGCACCTATCGTCTCACCGAACCAGCCAAAAAACATATCAATATACTCCATGGGAATGGCACCCACTTCAAATGTCATTTGAAATAAACTCCACATGAAAAATAAAAATATCGGGATTCCAAAAAGTGGATGGATGAGATAATTGTCTATTTTTTCAGTTAGTGTTTTTATATTTTCGGTTTTGTTTTGTTTAATAACTTCGGCGACAATACCTCTGTTAAAAGAGCTGTACTCTTCAGCAAATGCCTCTTTGATATCATCGCTGTCATGGTGAAGTTCAACGTGTCTTGAAGCTTCAACTAAAATCGGCTGAAGCTCAGTCCATATGGGATTTTTATGGATTCTTGCATATGTTTTTTCATTGTTTTTTAAAAGATTTATCGCAACATTTCTATAGGTATTGACTGCTTCATATTTATGCTTGTTTAAGTAGTCGATGATGCGGGCTATCTCTTCTTCTACAGGCTCACTAAAGATGAGTTTTGTCTCTTGCTTGCCAAGTTTATGTTGGCTTAAAACCGCTTCTATAAGCTCTTGTATCCCATTTTTTGTCACAGCAGAAACCCTCACGCAAGGAACTCCTAGAAGCTGTGACATCAGTGCAGCATCTATAATAATTCCCTCTTTGTCTGCTTCATCGCTCATGTTTAAAGCAATGACCATATTTTTGCTCATGCTCATAAGCTCACACGTGAGTTGAAGATTTTTTTCTAGATTTGTAGAGTCCACAACATTGATGATAAGGTCATAACTCTCAGCACACAAGTAGTCATGTGTTACTCTCTCTTCTATAGAATAATCAGTAAATGCGTACGTTCCAGGCAAATCAACGACGGTAAAATGGCACTCCTTGTAATCAAACAAGACCTCTGTTTTTTCAACTGTTACACCCGTAAAATTGCCCACTTGGAGATGTGCGTTGGAGATAGAGTTGATAAGCATACTCTTGCCAACATTTGGTTGCCCCACAAGAGCAACTTTGATGTGCTTTGCCGTCACTGGACAGACTGAATTTTGCAACTCTTTCATACCGATTCTACTTCTATAAGTGCAGCTTCTTGAGCACGCAAAGCGACTCTCATTTTTCCAACTTTAATCTCTAAAGTGCTTTTTGCAGAGGTGTGTTCAAGGACTTCAACGAAAGCCTCTTTCATGATTCCAAAAGAGATAAGCCTTTGTTTGAGCTCATCTTTGGCATTGAGTTTTAGGACCTTTAATTTCTCGCCTCTTTGGCATGTAGATAATTTTTTCATCAATTTTCTTTTTAACTTGTATTTTTATAATGATAACTACTATCATATAAAGAAGATATTAAATTGATGCTACTTTTTAAATTTTAAAAGGTGTAATTCAGTGTCACTTGCAAACGGCTCCAGTCATTTTCATTCAAAGCGGTGGCTTCTTTGTCCTCTTGGATTCCATACATGAGAGCTGCTACAAATGTTTCATCTATCGTATATTCAAAACCCATATTTTGTTCCACTCTATGTGCCTTCTCTGCCGCGCTGTCTGCTTTACCTATAAAGTCACCATAAAAATAAAAAAAGTTTATATCACCCAAAGCATAAGAAATGCCTCCAACTAAAGCACTTGCTTCTCTATCAATAGTGATTTCATCGAGTATCATCATATCCATATTTGTAAAAAGTGTTCCGCCGCCAAAACCGCTAAAACTCTCTTTGCCCTCTTTTTTTTCTGCTTTGTTATACGCAAGACTTAGCCCGATTCCATACAAAGATACCTCAGCTTTTGCTCCGAAAATTTCAGCTTCTACACCGCTATCGTCTAACTCGCTCTCATGAAGATATTGTAGCGCCGCTAAAAATGACAACTCCTCTGCTATCTCGTAAGAAAAATCAATATCCGCATACAAGGCATTGCTCATTTGTGTGATGTTGTAAACCCACGCACTCAAATTGAAAGCGCCTCCATACGTAACGCCCCCAAACCAAGTCCCATCCTCGGCCGTCTTCACCCAAGCCGCATCAAGGTCTGCATCAACACCTTGCCATTGCTGTAAATTTCCAGCCATAAAAGTAAAATCTGAAAAGGTAACCGTTGCGATATAGGCTTCAAAAGTATTGGCAATCATGCGTATATCATCGCTGTCAGCCAAAGGGGTATCAATAGTTTGTCGCCCACCGCGAAAGTTGAAAGTATCATAGGTATAATTGATGTACGCTTGACTGAGTTGAGTATAATTTCCCGCAGAGGATGACAACTCATTATTATTTTCACTTCTATCTTTATCCCCCGTCGCAAAGCCCATATCTTGAGAAGTTGTAAACGCAGCAGCAGCGTTGAGTCCATAAAAGGAAGCTGTTTCAACCTTCAACTCTCCACCGATAGCAGTGGCGTATCTATCCTTATTTGTCGCTTCCTCTTTTTGATCATAATCTGCATACACAGAGCGCAGTTGCCCACTTACCTTTGCATCAGTAAAGATGTTTTTTAATGATTCCGTACTTGGAGTCTCACTCAAAACTTCTTCCCCATAAAGATTTCCTACTATCAAGGCTACAAAAAGAGCCGTTTTACCTATTGTTTGCATATTGCCTTACTCCATATATTGTTTAGAAAACGTTACTCAGTATCCTTGAAAAATTTAAACTTTAAACTGTTCCATTTTATGATTAAGATTCTCAGTCATGACATTTAAATGCTCTGATGCAGCCGCTATCTCTTCCACACTTCTTGCGTTAGAAGCAACTATTTCATTGGCACTATTCATATCCGTTACCATATTTTTAACCAAAACTCCCGTGCGCTCAAAATCTTTTACTGTTTTGTTTATGGCTTGCGTAGACTCTTTCATGACATCTAATGTATGGACGATTTTGACCTCAACGCCCGAAGAAACATTGGCTAATTCTTGGATATTTTTAGAGTTTTTATTCATCTGCTGACTTGCATCCATGACAGACTGTACAATGATATTGATAGTCGCTTGTATTTCGATGAGACTTTTTTGTGTCCGCTCTGCAAGTTTTCTGACCTCATCTGCAACTACGGCAAAACCTCGTCCATGTTCTCCCGCACGTGCTGCTTCTATGGCAGCATTGAGTGCTAGGAGATTTGTCTGATCAGCAATATCACCAATCACGCTTAAAACTTGTTTTACTTGCTCTGCTTGAATGCTTAACTGGTCAATTTTAACTGCCAAATCTGCTTCAATATTTGCCGTTTCTTGCACATCAGAGGTAAGGCGTATGATATCTTTTGCCGCTTCATTAAGATTCGTATTTGCAATCATGGCGTTATCTCGGCTACTGTTTGCATCCATCACCGAGCCTTGTATCTCTTGCGTAATATCATTTGCATTTTTTGTCGTAAGACTAACGATTTGCATGACGTCTTCAACTTTTTTACCTACAACAATAGCTGTTGTAGAGAGCTCATGAGAGATGGATGAGTTTTCATTAGAGGAGTTTTTTGCCTGTTGGATAAAATCTTTAACCACATCAATAACTTTTTCTATATTTTGAGCCATAGCTGCTATCTCATTTTTTCCCTCTAACTTTATCTTCGCTGTAAAATCAAGCTGCGATAAGCGTTTGAGATAAGCATCTATAATTTTTATTCTTCGAAGCGGCATGTCGATAATGAGACTTGAGGACAAAACTACTAAAAAAACAAAAATTGAAGAGAGAATACTTTCAACTTTAAAATCAGCCAATATATTGTTTATATCTCTCTCATTGTCTTGTGTCTCTTTTTTATGCTCAATCACCCAAGCCCCAAGTGTAGAGCTTAATTTTTCTGCAAATGGGTCGAGCTTCGCCATAAAAACATTCCCTCTTTCTGGGCCATATGTAACATACTCATGCGCCATAGCGACACCCACGTTGTAGTATTCATGCATACTGACTTTAAAATCTTTTAACTCTTGCACCATCGCCTCTTCACCAAGCTCTGCATGCATCTTTATAAGACGGTCTAAAACAATATTTGCATTTTTATAATAAGACTCTGCCTCACCAAATCCATCATCAAAACCCTCAGCCCCTCTTGTAGCTGAAACATCTGTGAGCCACTGCTGCATCTGTATAACATTAAACTGCAACTCTAATAAATCGAAAAGATTTGGCAATACTTCTACGCTTTGGTCGTGAACCCGCTGTGAAATTCCTTGCAACCTTACATGATTGACAAATGTTGTGACAAGTACAATAGCCAATACTAATGCTGTAGAAGCCATGATGACCCGTTGTATCCTAAAATTATTTAACCAGTTCATCTTTATTTTCCCTACTGTACAAATTTTAGGATAATAGTTTATCACATTTGTTCTTCTTTGTTTATAAAACTTCGGCTTATTGTCCTCTAATAGTCTAGCGCTGCTTTTTACAAAAATTTTAAGCTACAATTTCATATCAATCCAAAAGGCAATGTATGAAATTTTTATGGTCCCCTTCTTCTCATTTTAACTTGGCAAATCTTTTTACTTTTGTCAATATTACGGCGGGTTTGAGCGCAATCTATTTTATAACGCTCAACAATTTTTTCTTAGCAATTATTTTGGCATGGGTTGGCGGTGCTTTTGATATTTTTGATGGAAAAATCGCTCGAAAATACAAACTCTCAAATGAGTTTGGCGTGCAGTTAGATAGTTTTGCAGATTTTTTAAGTTTTGTTCTTGTCCCGGTATTTTTGATTTTTCAAGCGGTTTATACCCCTTCGCTTGATGGCAAATCCATTTTTATAGCGGCAGTTGTAAGTATTTACTATGTTATTTCAGGCTTAAGAAGGCTTATTCATTTTAACTTAAACACTGAGGCAGGGGAAGTTTCCAAATTTTTCACAGGCGTTCCAACACCCCTTGGAGCTATATTATTGTGGCTTGTTTATTTAGCTCATGCATACAAGTTTTTGCCTGTTTTTGGAGTTTTAGCTCTCATGATAGCAATAGGTTGGAGTCTAAACTCCAAACTAAAAGTTCCACATCCATAAACTTAGTCCCTAAAGTAGGGAAGTTCACTTATTATTTACAGCGTACTTTCCACTTCCAAGTAAAAATATTACAAGCGACAAAACAAGATAAAATAGTGGCAGTTCAATACTCAAAGCTCCATGATTACCCAAAGAAAAAAGAGAATCTTTATGTGCTAAAAAAAGAGCCATTGCCATGTTGATGGCTAAAAATAAAGAGGCGACCCTTGCGTAAAGTCCTAAAACGATAAAAACAGGAACAACTACCTCTCCTACATAAACTCCATACGCCAAAAATTCTGGAAGTCCCGCTTTAACAATGAGGCTTTTTATGCCGCCGATACCATTTACAATCTTGTCGATTCCATGAAAAAGCATCAAAATTCCCACGGTCAATCTCAAAAGTAATTTTGCTAACTCTGGACTTAATAACATCTATTTATCTCCTTTGATATGAATTTCTCTTTGAGGAAAAGGTATAGCAATTTTACAATTTTTTAAAGCATCTAAGATATGTAAATTAATCTCAAACTGAGTTTTATAAAAACTTTTTGTAGGGACCCAATATCGATACCCTATCTCTATTACACTCTCCCCAAACTTTGCAACACCAACAATAGGCTCTTGTGCGACATTTACTTTTTTATTGTTGCAAATAACCTCTTTGATGGCTTCAACCGCCTTTACAACATCGGCATCATACGCTATCCCAACGTCACCCTCAACTATTCTATATGCAAAAGAGTTTACTAAAATATCTCCTATCATATATTTGTTTGGGATGGTGATTTGTTCTTTGTCTTCGTTGAGTAAAAGGGTATAAGAGAGCTTTATCTCCTGAACTTCTCCATAAATCCCCTTAACAGTAAGTGTATCGCCAACTTTAAAAGGTTTTGTAACAACCAAAACTACACCCGCAGCAAAATTTCCAACAGCTCCTTGAAGCGCTAAACCTGCAGTTAAAGAGAGTGCACCAATGGCAGCTATAAAAGGGGCAACGGAGATACCCAATTTTCCAAGTGCCAAGACTACAACCATCACTACAACAAGAATGCGAACAAAATTTGCGGCAAACTCACTAAAAGTCTCATCTATGTTGTTTTTAAGCAACACCCTAAGAACAGCTTTTTGCACATAAGTAGAGAGTTTTATCCCGATGAGCAAAATGATTGCAGCACCTAAAATCTGCAAACTATAATTTGCAAAAAAATCTACAATGATGGTATAAAAACGTCCTGCTTCTTGCATCTCTTTATCCATGTCTGCTCCCTAGATTTTTAGTCTCAATTTACAACTGCCAACACTGATAATTTTTCCACCAGCAATAGCCTCTTTTACATAGGAAAGAATTCCTTTGGCATCAACATCCCCTAATTCTTGCTCAATCATCACGAGGATTTCGCTCTCCAAAGTATCTCTCCAGATTTTTTCATAGTTATAACGTGTTTGTATATTCATTCCGAAATAATATCAAAAAAAATTTACAATAAAGCTCAATCTACCCATTATTAACTTAAATTATTTTTAATATTCAAAATTTCTATACGATATTGGTTTTTTTTAGATATAATTCGCAAAATATTTCTAGGAGAAGGTGCCTTTGCCCATTTGGCAAGCTTGTATCATCTCCTTGTAATTACAAAGGATAATGATGCACGAAAAGCACCAAGAAACAATACACCAAGAAGAGACGTTAATCACATTCGATGATTTAAACTTAAGAAAAGAGGTACTCCAAGCAGTTAAATTTGCTGGTTTTACCATCCCAAGCCCAATTCAAGTTCAAGCAATTCCTTTTGTTTTAGCAGGTCGCGATATCGTTGGTCAGGCACATACAGGAACAGGGAAGACTGCAGCTTTTGGTCTTCCAGCAATTTCCAACATGCACCTAAAAGGTGGCGTTGAAATTTTAGTCATCACTCCTACACGTGAACTTGCCACTCAAGTCTCTGATGAACTTTTTAAATATGGAAGAAACTTAGGGGTCAAAACTGTTACTGTCTATGGAGGAAGCTCATACACACGCCAAATTGACTTAATAAAAAAAGGTGCGAGCATTGTAGTTGCTACTCCGGGTCGTCTTTTAGATATTTTGAAAAAAGAGATGGTCAAAGACTTCACCCCTTCTATGGTTATTTTAGATGAAGCAGATGAGATGCTTGATATGGGATTTTTAGATGATATCAACGAGATATTTTCTTATCTTCCTACAAACCGTCAAACACTTTTATTTTCAGCAACTATGCCACAGCCGATTAAAACGCTTGCTTCTAGAATTCTACATAATCCAGAATTTATCTCTATCACTAAAGGTGAAACTACAAACAGTGACATCGAACAGCTTTACTATGTGATAGAAGAGTCTGAAAGAGATGATGCGATTATTCGTCTCATGGACTCAGAAGAGACAAAAAAATCAATTGTGTTTTGTAGAACAAAAAGCGAAGTTGATAGACTCTCAAATGTCCTCTCAAATGCAGGCTATTTAGCAAACGGTCTCCATGGAGATATGGAGCAACGTCAACGTGAAACAGTCATCAAAGGATTTAAAAGCAATGGCGTAAAAGTTCTTGTTGCTACAGATGTTGCAGCTCGCGGTATCCATGTCGATAGTATTTCACACGTTTTTAACTATCATATCCCTTTTGATCCAGAGTCTTACGTTCACCGTATCGGAAGAACGGGACGTGCAGGGACAAAAGGTAAGGCCATCACACTTTTAACTCCTCTTGAGTTTAAAGAACTCCAGCGTATCAAACAAAAAGTGGGCACTTCAATGGGTCATGCGTATGTTCCAAGCAAAAATGATTTAAGAAGCACGACTATTACAAACCTTGTAAAAAGAGTTGAAGATCAACACATCTATAATGAAGCGCACAAAGTTCTTGACCTTTTACGCTTAGACATTGACGAAGAACAAATGGCTTTTAAACTTATCTCCATGTTACTCGACCAACAAGAGATAAAAGGACCAAACAACATCGGTATTCCTGCAGAGAGAATGGATGCAATTTTAGCTCGCGCAGCACAAAGAGGCGGTGGAAGTAGCGGCAATCGTGGTCGCGGCAACTCTTCTCGCAGTAAAACAGCAGGCGCTGGAGGTAGCGGTGGCGGATACCGTGGAAGCAAACCTTCTTCTGGTGGGGATCGTGATCGAAGTGGTGCAGACAGAAATAGTGCAGACCGTAGCCGTAGCAACTCAGATCGCAACCGCAATAGCTCAGACCGTAGCCGAAGCGGTGGCGAAAGAAGCGCTTCTAGCCCACGAAGTTCTGGCGGATACAGAGGCAACAAAGAGTAATCAACCTTCAAATCTTGGCATAAGCAAAGCTATTTCTTATGCCAAACTCCTTTAACTCATAAAAATTTGTTATAATTGTTCAAAAAAAGGGGGTTTCATGCGTATTTATGAAGACACTTTGCTCTACGTAGAAAAAGAGGAGAGTCAGATCCCTTGGCTCAAAATATTTACAAAAGAGCCCTATAGAGAACTAGGAGATATGCCAAAAGAGATAAGATTGTATCTTTGGCAAACATATGATCTCATCGAATATGAGATGCGCCATTTTTATAATCCCAAAAAAATAAATATGGCATCCTTTGCAAACATACTCCCAAGAGTCCACATACACATCATGGCAAGGTTTGAAAACGACAGCCATTTTCCAAATCCTATGTGGGGAGAAAAATTAAGAGAAAGCACTGTACATCTTCCAAATGAAGAAGAATTTTTAAAAAGAGTTTTTAACGCTCTGACAAGTAAACATAATTGAGTGATTTTGGAGAGTTTCCACAAAGTGTANNTTTCTACAAAGTGTAAAAAGAAGCATACTAAAGTATCTGACAAGAAAAATACAAGTCAAACTATAAAATCAGTTTTAGCCATTAAAATTCTCTCTTTTGTTCTAGTTCAAGGCAGAAATTGAGCAAAAGAGTTATTTTAAAAAAAAGTTATTTTAATGGTGAAAAAGGGACTAATGCTGAGCCCCATGTGAGTCCTCCCCCAAACGCATCAAGCAACATAAGCTCCCCTGCTTTGAGTTTTCCCTCTTCATAAATATCATTAATTGCCATTGGAATGGAAGCACCTGAAGTATTTCCATATTTTGCCACTGTGAGAACCACTTGTTCATCTCTCATTTTCAAAGCATCACCAACTGCTTTTATAATTCTATAATTTGCTTGGTGGGGAACAAAGTGTTTTATCTCTGAACTCTCTATCTTGTTGTCATGCAAAATTTCAATGACATCTTTTGTTAAAGTACGCACTGCAACTTTAAAAGTTTCATTTCCCTTCATTTGCATAAAACAGCCAGCAGCTTCTTTGTCAAGTGCATCATGAATAGAACCGCTTCCGCCGTTTGGAGTCATAAGTAAATCTGCAAATGCCCCATCTGATCCGGTATGAATATCAATGATAGCCTCATCTTTGTTATCTGTGACACCAATAATCGCAGCCCCTGCACCATCACCAAAAAGGATGCATGTCCCTCGGTCTGTATAATCTGTAATAGCCGACAATTTTTCAGCCCCGATAATGAGGACATTTTTTTTCATACCCGACTCAATAAACGCCTTAGCAATAGAGAGAATATATACAAATCCTGTACAAGCCGCTGAGATATCAAAGGCTGTAACATTTGGAAGTCCAAGCTTGTTAGCGATGATAGTAGCCGTTGAGGGCATACAAAAATAATCAGGTGAAATAGTTGCACAAATAACCATATCAATTTGACTTGGGTCTATTTTACTTCTTTGTATAGCTTTTTTTGCAGCTTCAACGCCCATATCACTCGTTGTTTCATTTTGCGCTGCAATTCTCCGCTCTTTAATGCCTGTTCGTTTTGTAATCCACTCATCAGAAGTATCAACCATAGCAGATAATTCACTATTTGTTAGTATTTTACTTGGAACATAAGCACCGATGGAGCGAAAAGCAGCGTAAGCCATTAAAGTTCCTTTTTTCTATGTGTTGCAAGTCTAGAAACGATGTGTCCATTAACGCCAGTATCTACATACGCTATAGCCTGATAGATTGCATTTTCTATAGCTCTAGCATTGCTTTTGCCATGACTGACAATCGCGCACCCTTTGATACCAATAAGTGGAGCGCCCCCTATTTCTGCATAGTCTATCTCTTTTTTAAGGAGCTTAAAAACTTTTCGCATCAAAAGTGCGCCAGTAATTGCAACAGGCGATTTTCTTATATACTCTTTTATAAGAAAACTGATGGTTGAAGCGACACCTTCACTGCTTTTGAGGACTAAATTTCCGATAAAGCCATCGCACGTGATAACATCGCATGAGCCGTTAAATATGTCACCACCCTCGACATTTCCCTTAAAACCTCTATACCCTTGAAGTAATTTAAAGGCTGCTTTTGTGACTTCATTGCCTTTGGAATCTTCTTCACCATTTGCTAGAAGCCCTATACTTGGATTGCTAATTTTTAAAACATCTTCAGCATAGCAACCACCCATGACAGCAAATTCCATTAAGTGCTCAGGCTTAGAATCAACATTTGCTCCAACATCCAAAACAACTGAACGACGACCTTTTTTTGTTGGCATCAACGTAACAAGTGCTGGACGCGAAACTCCCTCAAGACGACCCAAACGCAAAGTTGCAAGCGTCATGGTTGCTCCACTGTGACCTGCAGAAACAACTCCATGAGCCTCGCCATTTTTTACAAGTTCGATAGCTTTATATATCGTACTCTCTTTTCTTTTAATAGCCTCAGTAGCATGATCATTCATAGAGATTACATCGTCACTCTCAACGATTAAAATTTTACCTCTATAACCTCTTGGTAACAGAGGTAAAATTTCTGATGTTTTACCTACCAAAATGGGCGTAAATCTTCTTTTTTTCAATGCTTGCAAACAACCCCTAACAATTGGGTCAGGACCATAATCCCCACCCATTGCATCAATAGCAATAGTTACCATTGATTATTTATACTCACCGGTAGTTGGATTGATGTGGTGTGGAAGTTTGTATGTTCCATCTTTATCTTTTACAGGTTTAGCTAAAGTTATCTTATAGTGTGTTCTTCTTTTTGCTGAACGCGAGTGAGATACTCGTCTTTTAGGTACTGCCATTGTATATTCCTTTTATGTATGTATAAAACGAAAAGAGAACTTTTCGCTTGCTATTTTGTGTTAAAATTATTTTAACACCTCTGCCTATTCACTCTTATTTTTACAACTTTCACAACTATAATAATCACTTTTTATCAGTTCAATTTCTGAATTTAAAAGTTCATCCAAGTCTGCGATGGAGTTTAATGACTCCACAACATCCAAATCAACGCCGTTGTGTTCTTCTTCATATATACCATCAGAGATAAATAACTCTATCTGCTCATCTACGGCTAAATCAATCTCTTGTGCGCAAACGTCACACTCTATTTGTATAAAACCGCTCAATCTTGCTTTTAGGAAAATTAGTTTGCCTCTATGATACTGCAAATACCCTTTAAATACTGTTTGATTAAAGTTTATTTCAAAGTCTAAGGGGCTAGATGTTACTTTTCTTAAGGCTACTTTCATGGATTGAAATTAAGAAATTTCTCTCTCTGAAAAAAAGAATGCAATTTCAACTGCGGCATTTTCAATAGAATCACTTCCATGGACTGCATTTGCATCGATATTTTGAGCAAAATCTGCACGAATTGTACCTGGTTCAGCGTTTTTAGGGTTTGTAGCTCCCATCAAATCACGATTTTTAGACATAGCGTTTTCACCTTCTAAAACTGAAACAACTACAGGACCACTTATCATGAAATCAACCAAGTCATTGAAAAATGGTCTCTCAGAGTGAACTGCATAAAATGCTTCCGCATCCATACGAGAAAGTTGTATTTTTCTTGTTGCAGCAATTCTAAGTCCGTTGCTCTCAAAACGATCCAAAATTTTCCCGATAACACCCTTAGCGACAGCATCTGGCTTTATTATTGAAAGTGTTCTTTCCATTAAGTCTCCTAGTAAATATAAAAATTAGAGTGGAATTGTAGCTAAAATAAGTTATATCTGCTGTTAAATATCATAAAATAAAAAAACTTTAGGATTATCAAAAAAATTCATACGTTTTAAAAAAGAGATTTTTCAGAGATTTTATTGAAGCAACTAAAACGGATTTTTCCGTTTTAGTATGTCATATCAATTAGTTGATTATGTTTTCGCGGTTTTTACGTGCATCTTCACTAATGTCTGCATGGAATGGTTGCTCAAGGTCTGCATCTTCCATAACATATTTTTTGCCATCAACATAATTAGCACCATTAAAGTGATCTTTGTAATCAGCAGTAAATGGCATATCCCAAGTTATACAACCTTCAGTTGGGCAAGCCGTTGCACATGCTGGTGCATCATGGTGATCAACACACTCTACACACTTATCTGGATAAACGTAGTATATCTCTTCACCCGTTGGGTTATCATCCTCATCTACAATCGCTTCTACTGGACATTCATCTATACAAGCACCACAATTAATACATGTATCATTTATAATTACAGCCATTTTTTTCTCCTGAATATAAAATTTAGATAACTATAACAGAAGAATTTTAAAGGTAGCTAAAAAAATGTTGTTTATATCCAAAATATAAGCAATCGTTACATTTTATACTCTTAAGAGGGCTTGTTTATGAGGTTTTAANNAATTAATCAAAAACAGTGCACAACGATTTTTGTCGTCATGCACGTAATAAAATAAAGATAGATTAAACTTTTATCACTCTAATCGTAACGTCACTCTTACAAAGAGAGATAAGTTTTAATCTCTTGAGCTCTATTTGTTTGTTCCCATGTAAAAGAAGGTTCTTCTCTTCCAAAGTGTCCATAAGCAGCTGTCAAGCGGTAAATAGGGCGGAGCAAATCAAGTGCTTTAATGATTCCCTTCGGTGAGAGGTCAAAGAGTTCTTTAACACACGCTTCTATTTTTTCTTCTTCTACTTTTCCAGTTCCGTGTGTGTCAACCATAATAGAAACAGGCTGAACTACGCCAATAGCGTATGCTACTTGAATAGTAACCCTCTCACATGCACCTGAAGCCACAAGATTTTTTGCCACCCACCTGGCAGCATACGCAGCACTTCTGTCAACTTTGGTTGGGTCTTTACCACTAAAAGCTCCACCACCATGAGGGCATGAGCCACCATACGTATCAACAATGATTTTTCTTCCCGTAAGTCCAGCATCCCCTTGCGGACCGCCGATGACGAATTTTCCTGTAGGGTTTATGTGAAAAACGACATTTTCACTCATGAGTTCATGAGGAATGACTTTATTGATTACTTCGTTTATCACATCTTTATGAATTTGCTCTTGAGAAACATCAGGAGCATGCTGCGTTGAGATAACAACTGTCTCGACCGAAACAGGTTTGCCACCAACATACTTCACGCTAATTTGTGCTTTTCCATCAGGACGAAGGTAAGGGATAATTCCCTCTTTGCGAACTTCTGCAAGTCTTTTTGTCAAACGGTGTGCAAGATAAATCGGCAACGGCATCAAAACATCTGTTTCACTGCAAGCGTACCCAAACATGAGCCCTTGATCCCCTGCTCCGATTTCACCATCAATCTGATCAACACCTTGGTTAATATCAGGAGATTGCTCGCCGATTCCGTTTAAAACTGCAGCTGCTCTATAGTCAAAACCATAATTCGCATCGGTGTAACCAATCTCTTGGATAACACGACGTGCTATCTCTTGCATTGGCGCATATGCCGTCGTTTTCAGTTCGCCTGCTATTACACAAAAACCATTAGATACCAAAGTTTCACACGCAACTCTGGCATTTTTATCATTCTCAATAATATAATCCAGAATTGCGTCACTGATTTGATCTGCCATCTTATCAGGGTGCCCTTCTGTTACAGACTCTGAAGTAAAGATATACTCTTTTGTCATCGATTTTTCCTTATTGAAGTATAGAGTCAAGCCCCATAAATCGTCAAAATTATAACAAACTAATATAAATTTAAACTCTACTTTTTTTGTTTCTCTAAATCATAAAAGTAATTTGTAGCTTCGACAAAGCCTTCCACACTGCCACAGTCAAACCTTCTTCCTTTAAATTTGTAAGCGATAACCATCCCTTTTTTCGCCTGCTCGCAAAGAGCATCCGTGATTTGAATTTCGCCGTTTTTACCAGGCTTCACATCTTTGATGATTTCAAAAATATCGGGAGTTAAAATGTAGCGTCCAATGACTGCAAAGTTTGAGGGAGCTTTATCATTGTCGGGTTTTTCTACCATACTTGAGACAATAAATACTCCGTTTTCTAGTTCAGTACCTTCAATAACCCCATATTTATGCACTTCTTCATTAGGGACTTCCATGATGGCGACTATGCAACATTTGTATTTGTTGTATAGATTGATCATTTGTTCTAAAACGCCCTCGCCATCAGGGTTTACACATAAGTCATCTGCAAGTATGACAGCAAAAGGATTTGCAAATCCAACAAGTACATTTCCCTTATAAATAGCATCACCGAGACCTTTCATCTCATTTTGCGGCGTGTATGTAAAGGTACATCTTTGTATTATCTCACGAATGCCATCAAGCATTTTCTCTTTTGAGGTATCTTTTATTTGGTGTTCCAACTCATAAGAGATATCAAAATGGTCTGTTATAGCCCGTTTGCCTCTACCTGTGATGATTGCCATAACCGTGCATCCTGCGTGCATCGCCTCTTCTACACCATATTGGATAAGAGGTTTTGTGAGAATTGGGAGCATCTCTTTTGGCATCGCTTTTGTAACTGGTAAAAATCTTGTTCCGTATCCCGCAGCTGGAAATAAACACTTCGTAATCATGATTGAACCTTTTAAAATTTCAGCCATACCCTCTTGGGAGGCTTTCATATGATTTATAACTTTTTTTCAAAACATCTATTCACTGACCTTACGCACTTTTAT
>DJAA01000045.1:37439-39128 GCA_002428085.1 Sulfurimonas sp. UBA6014
TGCGAAATAGCAAAAGTATCTCTCTAAAAATATTGAAAATGTTCTTTAGAGTCCTTTGTTGTCTGCTTGAACTGCTTCAAAAAATTGATCTGAAAATTCAGGTAAAACAGAACGCACAGTAATCCAAGAGGACAAAAGTGCAACACCCATCGGGTCAACATAAAATTCAGCAGCAGCTTCTTTGATAGCCTCTTGAAATGCTTCTACTGCCAGTATCTCTTCTTGACGATTATAATCAAGGGCATTTATTTTACTGAGTGCATCATATTTTGAAATTTCAAACCTCGACTCTTGGTAATAAGAAGAGAGAAGTGTCTGCAAAGATGCCTTAGAAAAAACAACTCCCTCTTGAGATAAAATGCGAAAAAGTGTTTTGGCAATATCTTTTGCCATTTTATAAATACCACCACCGTCTGACAAACGAAGACTTTGATGCTTATGATCATAACTTTGCATGATTTCAGTTTGGCATATTCTACGGCTTGAAGTGTTTTTATACACCTCACAAAGTGTAGAAACTTCTATACCCCAAGTGGGAGAAATGCCTATTCCACGTCCAAGAGAGCGGACAAAAGCAAATTCTCCAGAGAGGGCATATCGAAAACTATCCATATATTTTAGATATTTATTTGTACCAAAAGTGAGNNGTCAAAGCTTTGATGAGAGGCGTATAAAAAAGCCTTGTTACACGCCCATGAAGCTTGTTTGTCACACGACTATAGTACCCCTTGTTAAATTCAAAATCGAGGGCGGGATGGACAATTGGGTAAAAAAGACGTGCGACAATATCGCGTTTATAATTGAGTATGTCGCAATCATGCAAAGCAAAAGCATAATTATCCTGATCTACCAAACCATACCCTATCATAGTCCAAACATTGCGACCTTTTCCAGGAGTATCGAGTCCTAGAAAATCTTCATGACTGAGCGTTTTATAAATCTCTTGCATGCGAGGACCGTCATTCCATAAAACATCTACCTTGCATTTTAACACGCTCATACGTCTTTTGACTTCCATAAACTGCTCATGAGTAGCTTGGTCAAGTCCTAAAATTATTTTATGCAGGTATGCAACATCTTTTAATTCATCAATAATTGTCTCCATAGCGGGAGTTTCAAATTCCGAGTAAAGAGCTGGCAAAAGGAGCACCATATTTCTTCTTTTTCCAAATTCAGCTAACTCAACCTCCATNNTCCTCAATAGAACGAGTGCCAACATTTTGCAAAGTTGTAATGACCCCATTTTGAAAAAAATCTCCCATCATATTCTCCTTTGTAATGGTGTGTCGCTAGGGTGCTTAAGCATCAGTGACTCTCTAAAATCTCCAAGATGACTTTGTTCCAACCTTTTGCTCCACAAAAATCTGCTTTAATAATATTTGCAGTATCTAAAGATGACCTTACGCCGCTTTGCATGGGGATAAGAACGCCTACATCCGCAGCTTTAAGCATACTCAAATCATTTTCACTCTCACCTAGGGCTATCACTTTTATCTTCTTATCAAAATATTCCTCATAAAGATGTGTTACATATTTCATCGCTTTTGCTTTGTCTTCCCGCAAAGATACGACATGGTAAAATCTACCACCTTTGACTATCTCAAGCTCTTTTTTATTTGCCTCTTTTTGCAAAAATCGCAAATCAACCTCGCCCTCAAAAATAAAAGGCTCTGTAAAATCTCTTTGCTT
>DJAA01000045.1:39147-40158 GCA_002428085.1 Sulfurimonas sp. UBA6014
CTCATATCCCCAAAGCCTTTTACAGGATAATATTGTTTTATATGCTCAAAAAAAATTCTTACCTCAAGATAACTTTTTGATTTGCTTATAGTTATGTATTTCTCTTGAGATGCAACCTGCGAGGTAACAATAGAGTCAGTCGGTATAAATATCCCTCCTCCATTTTCGACAATAAAAGGAAAATAAATATCGAGCTTTTTTCGAAGAGCTCTGACTTCACTAAAAGTTTTACTCGTCGCTATTATCAGAGGGATGGACTTTTTTTTGATGTATTGCAGTGCCTCAGTTGCTTCTTCAAAACTATAATCATCATGATTTAAAAGTGTTCCATCAAGATCGGTAAATATAATCTGCTCCACTAAGATACCCTCTGCTGAAATAAACTTACACATATCATAACCTAATCAAATCCCTTGCATCTTCTTTTTTTGCCTCATTTATATACAGCACCAAACTCTACATCTCAGAAAAACTCACTTAAATTTTTGCCAAAATACGTGTGAATTTCATTCGAGTTGGAGTATAATCAAATCACATAATTTCAAGGAGAACTCCCTATGGCACATGTAAATGCCGCTAAAAAAGTCGCCCAAAGCGAACTCATAAACATTCCTCANNCTCGTCTCAGATTACTACTCACACTCACCTGACATAAGCGATACAACACACCACGTAGCCTTTGGAACATCAGGACACCGTGGCTCCTCTTTCAAAAAAAGTTTTAACGAAGATCACATACTTGCAATCACCCAAGCCCTTTGTGACTACAGAAAAGCGCAAGGCTTTCATGGCACTCTTTTTATAGCAAAAGATACACACGCCCTCTCTACTCCAGCAGAGCGCACCGCCTTGCAAGTTTTTNNTAGCAAACGGCGTAGAGTGTGCCATCGCCCAAAACAACGGTTATACGCCGACTCCCGTTTTGTCTTTTACCGTCATTGAAGCCAACAAAACAAGCAAAGAGCTATGCGACGGTGTTGTTATCACCCCCTCACACAATCCGCCACAAGA
>DJAA01000045.1:40165-41121 GCA_002428085.1 Sulfurimonas sp. UBA6014
GGAGGTTTCAAATACAACCCGCCAAATGGTGGACCAGCCGATACAGATGCCACTTCAGTCATAGAAGCAAGCGCCAATAATTATTTAAAAAACAATCTTGCTGGTGTGAAAAAAGTAAGTGTCAAAGAGGCTCTGAGCAAAACGAAAACNNGTTGACTTTATCACTCCATATGTCAAAGCATTAGCAGAGATTATAGATATGAAAGCCCTTCAAAACAGCACGCTCAAAGTAGGTGTTGACCCACTTGGCGGCTCAGGCATAGAAGTGTATAAAAAAATCAACGAGATATATGGGCTCAAACTTGACATCGTCAACGACGCAGTTGACCCAACCTTNNGGCTTCATGAGCTGTGACCATGACGGCAAGGTGAGAATGGACTGCTCCTCGCCTCATGCGATGGCTTCACTCATCTCTCTCAAAGACAAATACGACCTCGCCTTTGCAAACGACCCCGACTTTGACCGCCATGGCATCGTGACAAAAAGTGTGGGACTCATGAACCCAAATCATTACCTCTCAGTGGCTATTTGGTACCTTTTCAAATATAGGTCACAATGGGCACCTTCGTTAAAAATCGGCAAAACTCTTGTCTCAAGCTCCATGATTGACAGAGTAGCAGGTTTAGTTGCGCGCGAAATCGTTGAAGTGCCTGTGGGTTTTAAATGGTTTGTAGAGGGACTCAGTGATGGCACCATAGGTTTTGGCGGCGAAGAGAGCGCGGGCGCNNGGCTCCACTTGGACAACTGACAAAGACGGCATCATTTTAAATTTATTGGCTTTTGAAATCACCGAAAAACTCAAAAAAGACCCCGGAGTTTTATATAAAGAGTTAGAAGAGCAGTTTGGCGTCTCATACTATGAAAGAAGTGACGCAGTCGCTTCACCTGAGCAAAAAGCAAAACTCAAAAAACTCTCTCCAAGCGACATCACTTCTAAAACTTTAGCGGGTGAAGC
>DJAA01000007.1:0-199 GCA_002428085.1 Sulfurimonas sp. UBA6014
TGGTTCTTGCGTAGAAATGAGATCATGATTGAAGTACAAAGATAGATGCGGTTTCATATAGCCACAAAAATGCACAAAGGTCATATTTTTATAAGTGTTTTTTCATAATAAAGTCATTCGAAATGCAGTCAAGTTGCCTGATAGATAGCCTAAAATAGGGCTACAGAAGGAGTGAACTCACTAAACCAATGAGTCCGCC